>NZ_CALMAT010000022.1:9052-26800 GCF_937859865.1 uncultured Mucilaginibacter sp. | reverse complement strand
GTTTACAAATATTTCCCTAAAAACCGTTGGAAATATTTGGCAAGGATAGCCATCAACAGCATGAAAGGTTTGAGGCAATTGCAACTGAAAGAAAGCTGGTATAATTTAATTGGCATCATCGAATTTTTGAAGATGAAAAAAACTTTAGCTTATACGCCGGTTTCAGAAAAGAGCCAGCAAACTTTTCTCCAGTATTTTTGGAGCACAAAACCAGCTTTCGAATTTGTTAAAAGGGACGTATCAAACTTGTTTAAAAAAACAGCCTTAAAAAAAACATAACTAAAAACAGCAATAACATTAAACAGCGATAATTTATGAAGCTTTCATTTGTGATTTTAAATTTTAACCGGGAAAAAGAACTGCTGCAAACTTTGGAAAAAACACAGCAACTTATGGCTGGCAAAAGCGGATTTGAAATTATTGTAGTTGATAATGCTTCCGCTGATCATAGTGTTGTTTCGGTTAAAAAAAATTTTCCAAGTGTCCGGTTGATCGAACGGAAAACCAACAGCGGTATAGCCGGTTGGAACGATGGTTTTGAAGCCGCCAAAGGGGAATATATGATTGTGCTGGACGATGACAGCAATATTGAGAGCGGTTTAGACGAAGCCATTAAAGTATTGGACGAACATTTGGATACTGGGATTTTGGCTTTGAATGTTACCGGCGGCGCTTTTCCTACCGATTACCTCATCCACATGCAAGACAATATTGATTTTATTGGCTGTGGCGCCATCATCCGCAAAGAAGTTTTTAACAAGATTGGCGGCTTTGCAGAATGGCTTTTTATTTACACCCACGAATGGGAATATGCGATCAGATGTTTGAATGCCGGTTATAAAATAAAATACTTTGAAGATTGCCACGTAACCCACCGCACCAGTAACATCAACCGGACTTCAAAAAGGCTAAAGGTTTTTTCGATAAGAAACGAAATGGCTATTGTGTATAAATTTTTTAGTGCACAAGACCGTGCAAAGTATGTGGCACGTGTTTATTTAAACAATTTAAAAAGCATTTATCATTATGGCATCAGTTCGATACCGTGGTATTACATGGCTTTAAAAGAGTTTTTAAAGCTGCGCAAAAGCCTAGAACACACGCCCGTAAGCCGGGAAGTGCAAGATTTTTACAGTAAAAGCTGCTGGTCAACCAGGCGTTTTTTTAAGATTATATAACCCTCATTTTAAATTTTTCTGAATTTGTTTACATGCTTCTTTTACCACCTAAAAATTAGTAAATAGCTATGTATTGTATCAACACAAAACACAAATTTTACAAGCATAAAAGAAGCATGGCAATCTATCCTAAGTTTATTAAAGAAACTTTAAACTTATTAAATTGCCTGGACTCGATTTAAACAAATTTTTAAAATAGTTGCATCAATCATTTTATGAAATATCAGCTTAATATTCAGCTTAAAAATTTTGATTTAAAACATGCAGGCACAAAAGCAGTAACAGATTGCGTACAAATATTAAACAGCAAAGGTTATACAAACATTTTCTTATCTTTTAATAAATCACCTTATCTCATCGGGTTTAGTTTGATAAAAGTAATTGCCCAATTATTAACTTGGATTGTTCTGATCGAACCAAATTCGCTTGTTGTTGCCCAATATCCAATCATCGGAATCAATCGTTTTTTTAAATTTTTTATCTATATTTTAAAAGCGAAAAAATGCAAAGTAGTTTGTATCGTCCATGACCTCAATTCGCTAAGATACCAGGAATCAGATCAGCAGGTAAGCAAAGAAATCGCATACTTAAATGCTTATGATACAGTAATTAGCCACAACAACCAAATGACCGAATGGTTGAAAAACAAAGGTTTAACAACGCATGTATTTCCAATCCAAATATTTGATTATTTGTATCAGGAAGAAAATAATTATAACCGGTCAGCGGCTTTTTCTGCGGATAAAAATGAAATTGTATTTGCCGGAAACTTAAACAGAGGCGCTTTTATTAATCAACTTTTTGAATTAAAAGAATTACAATTTAGTTTGTACGGGCCAACAAACAACAGCCGTAAATTGGCCCAACAAATAAACGTAACCTGGAAAGGGACTTTTGAACCCGAACTTTTGATAACGAAATTGCAAGGAACGTTTGGGCTGATTTGGGACGGCGATAGCATTATGGATTGTGTAGGCGAATACGGAAATTATATTTGCTATAATAATCCGCATAAAATTTCACTTTACTTTGCTGCCGGCCTGCCGGTAATTATACCTCAAAAAGCAGCATTAAGCACATTTGTGGAAAGAAACAATTTAGGGATTTGTATCAACAGTTTAGCAGATATGGATAAAAGCATTAGCCAGATTACAGTTGAGGCTTATGATAAAATGCTTAAAAATATTAGAATTTTACAACAACAATTGAAGCACGGATACTTTTTTTTAACGGCTTTAAAATGTATTGAAAAAGAAGAATATCTTTTGAAAGGGTTTGCACAAACAACCATTGCAAACAGAGGGTAAGTAGTTTTTAGATGAAAAAATTAATCTCCAATCCTAATTTCATTTATATAACTTCGTTTATAGTCCCTTTTTTATTTTACAGTTTAGAATGGTCCAACTTGTATCCAAGACTTGGTTTAAACCTTCTTTTGTTTTACCTGTTTACTTTTGTTATTTGTATTGTTTTAGGCAGCGTTATCTATTTTGCCAAACCATTTTCTTATACTCCGGTAACTGTTTCTAAATGGAACAGTTTAATAATATTGCTGATTTATATATTCTATTTTATAGAAGCCTTGTATTCCAGAAAAATACCATTGATCGGATTAATCCAAGGAACTTATGATTACAACGAAGATACATTTGGGATACCGGCGTTCCATACTTTTGTTGATTCTTTTGATACTTTTTATTGTGTATATTTATTCCACCAATATGTTTCAAGCAAAAAGAAACATTTGCTTTTCCTGTTTTTTGTATGTCTTTTTCCTTTTATCATTTTGGTTTACCGGGCCAATATTTTAAATGTGCTGCTTGGTTCTTTTACCGTTTATCTGTTAAGCCGGAAAGCAATATCTGCCAAAATAATAGTTAAAAGTTTGGTTGGGATAGTTGTTATTTTGTACCTGTTCGGTTTTATGGGAAATATACGTTCGGGCCACGGTGATTCAACTTTTGTCCCCAGAGCATCAGAAGCAACCGAAGAATTTATGAAAGGGCCGGTGCCAAATGAGTTTTACTGGTCTTACTTGTACATTGCTTCCCCTGTTGCCAATCTTCAAAATAACATTGATTATACCATCACGCCAAATGGTGATTATTTTGGGTTTGTAATGCACGAATGCATACCCAATTTTGTTATCAAACTTTTGCAAATGCGGGGGATTGAATTTCACCAAATCAATCCTTTTCTTAATGTAGGCACAATTTATGTTTATAGTTTTTCTTATTTAGGTTGGGGAGGAATGGTATTTCTTTTTATCTATTTTGTTGTTTTGATAAACCTTTATTATTATGCTTTGCAACGTACAAACACTTACAAAGTAGCCGGAATGGCCATGCTTTATAACGTTATCATCTTTGCAAATTTTCATAACACCATTGCTTATGCCGGTTCCAGCAGCCAACTATTATATCCCATTCTTTTTTCTATAGTTACCGATAAAATTATCAAAAGAAACACGCTTAAAAAATTAAAAAAAGCTAATTTGCCTGTTGAAGTTGTTTAAGTTTAATTGGCACTTTTTTAAAACTATTAATTCTGAGTTTATCATATAAAATTATAAAATAAAGCTCACTGTTTTTTAGGTGATAAAAGAAGCATATTGATAACAACTTGTACCATGAAGAAAAGTATTTTTATTAATGCTTCTATGATCACTGCAAAGCCAACAGGCGTAGGGATATACAATATTGAATTGTTAAAGAAACTTTTACCGAAACTTGTTAAAGAAAATATTGATTTTATTGTTTATTGTTACCATCCAAAACTGGTTGAAAAATTTATTGATAAAGATAAAATCAGGATACTTTCTTTGGGACCGTTGCTTGATAAAATACTTTTGCGTTTTTTATCCGTCCACCGAATTTTATGGAACCTTTTTGTACTGCGCAAAGCTGCTGCCGGTTATGCAATTATTTATGCTTTAGCAACTTACGGTCCTTTAAACTGTAAAAAACAAATCATAACTGTGCATGATTTAATTGCCTTGCAATTTCCGCAGCAACACAAGTTTCAGTTTTTGTACTTTAAATTCATTGTGCCGATTATTTTATACAACAGCGCCAAAGTTATTGCTATATCTGATTTTACCGCAAAAGAAATCACGAAACATTTTCCAAAAATAAAGCAGGAAAAAATAGAAGTAATAAAAAATGGCGTTGATCATATCCTGGATCAATCCAATGCTGTTTCTGATGATTTGGTTGATAAAATCACACATCATAAACCTTTTTGTTTGATGGTAGGCGCATCTTATTATCACAAAAACGCCAAAACTCTTTTAAAAGTAGCAAAGATACTCGAACCAAATAATATCCAATTTGTGGTAGCGGGCAGGCCGTCTTTGTATTATAAAAGTTTGATGGCAGATGCAAAAAACCAACAATTAAAAAATGTTTTTTTTATGGATTATGTAGATGAAGCAACGCTGAGTTCTTTTTACAAAAAGGCAGCTTTGCATATTTATATCAGTTTATACGAAGGTTTTGGTTTTCCACCGGCAGAGGCAGCATTTTATGGCACAAAAACTATCATTTCTAACCATCCGGCTTTGTTGGAAATTTACGCTGACCGCTTTCCAAGTGTTGAACCTGAAAATGCAATGCTGGTTGCCAATTTAATCAAGCAAAACTGTTTTCCGATTGCTAAAGATGCCCAGGTTTATCATGCTTTAGAAAGTATGTACAATTGGGAAAAAACATCGGTGAAAGTTTATGAGTTATTAACCAATGCGATAATATTTATTCAAAAAAAATAAATATCAAACTTGTTTAAACTTATTATTTTGTGCTTTACGACATGCTTCTTTTACCCTATAAAAATTGGTGTCCTGATAAATCAAAACCAGTCAATACCAATTTTTATAGGGTAAAAGAAGCATCAGGCCAAAAAACGGACCCCCAAAAAAGCGTAAACAACTTTATTTGCAAAAGTTGACTTCATAAAAAGTTGTGGGGAGATTATTTTTTTCGGTTCAATATTTCCCACAAAACCAGACAACCCCAATTTATTGTTCAAAAAAAAATAAGTAAAAATACTTGTTAAGTAACATTTATATGCTTTTTCTATTTTTTTTAAACAGTTTCAAAATCACCGCGTTCTACAATAACGGGAATATTCTTAGTTTGTAATTAAGTAATGTTTTCCTGAATTAATTTACCGTCATAGTCTTAACTGTTTAGCACTTTCTTTTTCAACGTAGCCCATCCTTGTTAATGCCATAAATATTACAGTTAAGGCGATCATTATTGTGTAGAAATCATGTTTGATATTACCGGGTCTATTGTTCTGTATAAAAATTCGCCGGCATTAGTAAAAAAAGCTATTGCCAGTTTTTTGAACACCAAATTAAATGTTCGGTTGTATTTGATTGATCATTCCCCAAATGAGGATTTGAAGTTTTTGGGCGAGGATGACCGGATCGAATATATTGCTAACCCTTTAAACCCCGGTTTTGGTGCCGGCCATAATGTAGCTATCCATAAAGTAGCCGAAAAGTCAAAATTTCATGCGGTCATCAACCCGGATATTTATTATAACGAAGCTGTCATCGAACCGATCATAGATTTTTTTGAACAATACCCAAGGATTGGAACGGTGATGCCCAAAATTTTGTACCCGGACGGCAGGACACAATATTTGGCCAAACTTTTGCCTACGCCTTTAGATTTTATTGTACGCAGGTTTATACCTTTTGATTTTATCAGAAATAAAATTGACAACCGTTTTGAATTACGGAAATCGGGGTATAACCGGTCGTTTAATGTTCCTTTCCTTTCCGGTTGTTTTATCATATTCCGTACAAGCGCCTTGTTGAAAATAGGCGCTTTTGACGAAAACATTTTTATGTACACCGAAGATATTGATATCTGCCGAAGGATAATAGATTTGGGCTATCGGTGTATGTTTTTCCCAAGTGTATCGGTGTACCATGACCACGAAAGGAAATCTTTTGTAGATTTTAAAATTTTTAAAATCTATTTAAAGTCGGCCATTTACTATTTTAATAAATGGGGATGGTTTTTCGACCGCGGCAGGGAGAAAATAAACCACGACACTTTGAAACAGTTTAGTACTTTAAAAGGTGCCTATTAAGGCTTAAACAACAGAATTAATAATTTACAGACTTTGGCTAAACCGCTTTTCTGAATATTTCAACGATTTGTCGGGCTGTTTTTTCCCAGGAAAACCCTTGTAAACGTATTTGCCCTTTCCGTATCATTTCTTTTCTAAGTTCCGCATCTTCTAATACTGTTTTTATGGCGGTAAAAACAGCATCGGTATCAAAGGGGTCAAATTGCAAAACGGCATCGCCGCCAACTTCAGGCAGGCAGGTGTTATTGGCCACCAAAACTGGCAGGTTGTGTGCAAAAGCTTCTAAAATTGGTATCCCGAAACCTTCATTCACCGAAGGGAAAACATACAATAAAGCGTTTTGATAAAGCTGGTTTAAGGTGGCATCCGGCAAATATCCCGTTAGCACCACATCGTTTTGAAGCTGGTTTTTTTCGATTGCCTGCAAAATCAATTCGTAATCCGTTTCGTTTGCAGCCGAAGGAATTGGCCCGGCCAAAACCAATTTCAGATGTTGAAACCCGGCTTTTTTTATCTTGCTAAAAGCAGTAATCAAAGCCGGAATATTTTTTCGCTTAAACATAGAACCAACGTGCAAAATGTACTGCAAAGGCAATATCGAAAAAGTTTTTAGCACGTGTTCAGGTTGATTGTTGCTTTTGATTTCGCTTAAAGATTTCGGGCCTTCATAAACCACCACCAATTTTTCGTTGGGAATTTGGGTGAAACGATGGATTTGCTTTTTGGCATATTCAGTTGGCGTAACCACAAATACTGCCCTTTTTGCCGCCGGGATTGCCGTTTTTTTGTACAGCCAAAGCCACAATTTGCCATAGTTTTCGGGGTTTTCAAAGAAGAAAGCATCATGAAAAACGGGAACAGTTTGATAACCCAAATGGATAAGCGGGACAAAATTATCGGTGCAAAAAACCACATCGCAATTTTTAGAAAAGGCTTTTAGCGGCAAAACCAGTTGCTTCCAAAGCTGGTATTTAAAATGCTCAACCCATTTTAAAATTTTGTTGTTGCCAGTATAAACAGGAAAGCTGGTATCTAAAAAATGAAAGCGGATTTCCTGCTGGTCCATCTGCTTAAACGCTTTGCACAACTCTTCCAGATAAGTTTTGGTGCCGGTTTTGGCCACGCGCAAATCGCGGATATCTACACCAATCGTTAGCGGTTTGCGCATCGTTTTAGTTTGAATTTAAGATAGATCAAATCCATAAATGCTTCTTTTATCGGTATAATTTTGGTGTGTTTAATCTGAAAAAATCTTTCGGCCGTACTTATTTTTAGGTGATAAAAGAAGCATCGAGCAACTCATCATTTCTTAACGGTTCTTCAATACTTTTGCCGGAACGCCAGCCACAATAGAATTTGCCGGAACAGATTTGGTAACCACGCTTCCGGCCGCAACCACGCAGCCATCGCCAATGATTACACCGGCCAAAATAGTTGCCCCGGCGCCAATCCAGCAATTGTTGCCGATGATGACCGGGTTTTTGGTAACGCCTTGTTCTTTAATCATTTTTTCCTGATCTGCATAATTATGGTTCTCTGAAAACACCTGCACGTTTGGCCCAAAAATAACATCGTTACCGATTGTAATTCCGCCTTGTCCGGCCAGGTAAACCCGCGCGCTGATTCCGGTCCGGTTTCCAATCGTAATTCCTGTTCCTTTTTGGGCGATAATGCCGGTGCAAAACAAAATACCATCGCGTGCAATAGAAACATCATCGCCCAAAATAATTCCGTTTGCAGAAAGTGCATTGATGCTTACGTTGTCTTCCAGGATCAGGTTTTTCCCGGCGCTCAATTGGTAAGCATGTTGCACTTTCACATTACTCCCCAAAAAAACAAACCCTGACGATTGCTTTAAAAAAGGCTTCAACAATAACCCTCGCGTAAGCTGCACCAAACGAACACTGGTAATGCCCAGCAAATCCCGAAACGAATATGCACTTTCCCATTTGTAGTCCGGGTTGTTCTTTAGCTTTCGAATCAGGTTTTCAATAAACATGTGCTTCTGCTAATTCGGGTTTGGGTGCCGGTGCTGTTTTTACCTGCATAATCATGTTGATCAATAAACCTGATAAAAACCAGTTCATGTAGGATAGATACGTGGACGACTCCATTTCGGAAGTTAAGGTAGAAATCAAAAATCCAACTTTTATCAAAAACACAGTCATACATACTTTTCTTTCTTTTCCTTTTAGCAATGGGAGCCATTTTAAGCTTGTTTTAATAAACATTACATAAACCAATATATATAAAAACATGGCAATGATTCCGGCCTGGACGCCAATGATAATAAATTGATTTTCTCCGCCTATATTTTGGTTTAATGTATTTCCAACCCTTCCTGATGACCCTAACCCAAGTCCGAAAGGATACTGGATTATTGATGCAATTCCTTCTACCCAAGCTAAAAGATGCCCAACACTGGATGGATCGCTAAAATCAATCGTGTTCAAAATAACCGCAATAATACCACTGTGGTTGTTTTCAAATTGATAAAACAGGTAGGCAATATAAACTGCACTCAAACCTAAAACAGTTTGGATGGCATTAACAATCATTTTTCTTTTGGTAACCAATGCATACACATAGATCATGATAAAATAGCTGGCCAATGGTGCGCGCGATATGGCAAATAGGATAGATAAAAATGTGGCACCGAGGGCAAGCAAGCCGATGCCATTGATATTTAATTTATTGTCGTCCCTTGTGTATAGGCCGGCAATTACGGCCAGGGCAAGCAGCGTGGCAGTAGCATGTTCAAGCGGGTTGGTAAAAAAACTGCCGAAACGGATGTAGCCACTATCAGAGGTAAAGGTTGTTTGCAGTCCGTAATCGCCGGTTGAATCAAGGTTGAAGAAATAGTAACTGTAGTCGAAATAACCGGAATGAAATTGCAAAGGACTTTGCGCAGCCACCTCAACAAGCAGCACGGCCCCGGCCGCAATAGTCAGCAAGATAACGTAACTGAAGTATTTATTGATGTAAATGGTTTTTGAATCAAAAAAGCGCGCAGTAAAATAAACCACAATATAAAAAGAAAGGCTTTTTAAAGACATGAGCCGGTTTACAAAGCTTTGCTCGCCGATAGGCAAAATGGCATAGGCAATAAGGCAGAGTAGATAGGCGAATATTAAATAATCAATCAGGTGAAACCTGGGACGGTGTTTTAAGCTTGCTATATTTAAAAAAAGTACAGTAAAAACAAGGGCTTCTTTAAAACCCTGCATGTAAGGGATAAAAACTTTAAGGCCCAGTATAAATGTAACCGACATTGCGGTGGTGTAAATAGACAGGCCGAAAATCATGAATATAAGTAAGCCGGCCCTGTTTCCCTTTAAAACTTCTCTTAAAGCAACGATAAAAGAAGTAAGGTAAATGAGCGGAAAAATAAACATGTTGCTTAACGTAAATTATCTTCGGGCCAAATTAAGTTTTTTGGCGTGAAAAAACCTTCTTTCAATCCTTTAACCAAAAACCGGGCTTTTTCTTTTCTTCCGCGAAGCTTAAAATAAAACCACAAAGCCGCGTAATAAGAAGCGTTGTACAAAATATTGATCGGAAAGAAAACAGGTTTTCCGTAACGGCGCAAAAACCAAAGGTGGTTCCGGCTGATGTAATAATGAATGACCGGGCTGAGAAAACCTTCTTGTTTGGGCGCCGCTACTTTTGCAGAAACACCTGCTTCGTGGTACATTTTGCACGATGGCAGGTAATGCAGTTCATAACCTTTGCTTCTCATTCTGAAAGAAAGTTCTACGTCTTCATAATACAAAAAGAACTTTTTATTGAACAAACCACTTTTTATTAAAGCCGAATTTCTAATCAGCATACAGCAACCGGTCAGCCATTCCACACTCTTGTAAGTATTTTGGGTTGAAACTTTAGTGCCCGAAGAAGTAACGCCAAGCACTTTGTTAAAGCTGCCTTCGCCGTTCCAAACGATGCTTCTTTTATGCATCCAAAATATGGCAGGTTGTACCGCTGCGGCTTTGGAATGTTGGTTTAAATGTTTAACGAGTTTAGAAACGATATCTTCATCAACTTCTGTATCTGTATTGATAATGAGCGAATAAGTATATCCTTTTTCTATTGAAAAAACTAATCCCCTGTTATTGCCTTCTGCAAAACCTAAGTTTTCTTTGTTTTCTATATAGATGAGGTTAGGAAACTTGGTTTTTAGTATTGCTATGGAATCATCGGTCGAGCCGTTATCGGCCAAAATTATATCAAAGCAATGTTCATCGCAATATTGTTTTAAGGATGAAATACAATTTGCGGTATGTACAGGTGTATTCCAATTGAGCAGGATTAATGCAACCGGCTTAGGCATTTTTGTATAAAGTTTGCGCGTGTGTACTTAAACAATGGTACGGTGATATTCAAAATAAGTACAATATGGGTAAAACGACTGGTAAAATTAACTGTTATGCCACAATAACCCATCCCGAAAATTATATTAATTTTGCCCTAACAGGAACTTGTTAGAGCCTGTTTAAATTTATACAAGAAAAAATGTTAATGCTTCTTTTACCCTATAAAAATTGGTTTTAGCATCAACCTAAAAAAACAAAAACCATTTGCCACCAATTTTTAGGTGATAAAAGAAGCATAAAAAAATAAATGAACAAAATTTAAACAGGCTCTTAATCTGCATTTGCCTGTTTTTAAATAGCATGGCTAAAAACTATTTTTACAATCTACTGCTTACTTTAGCCAATTTATTGTTCCCGATATTAAGTTTCCCTTACGTTTCGCGTGTTTTAGGTCCCGAAGGAATAGGAAAGGTTCAATTTATTTTTTCTTTTGCGCAATACTTTGCAACAATCGCCAGCTTTGGTATCCCTATTTACGGGATGAAAGAGATTGCCTGTTATAAAGATGATATGCAGGGCCGGTCGCGTGTATTCTCAGAATTGCTTGTTATTTATGTATTAACAAGTGTTTGTTTGTCGGTACTATACTTAGCCGTTATCTACACTTTTCCATATTTTAACGTTAACCGGGATATGTACCGGGCGGCGTTGTTACTGGTGCTGTTGGGTTGTTCGTACACGGATTGGGTTTATATGGGCATGGAAGAATTTAAATCTATTGCTTTACGATCGGTGTTGTTTAAAGTAATCGGGTTATTGCTAATATTCACGTTTATTAAAACAACAGCCGATTATAGAAATTACCTTTATTTAATGATGTTTTCGTTTTTGGGGAACAATATATTGAGCCTTTTTTTATTGAAAGGTAAAGTAGGTTTAACGCTATTGGGCCTGCAACTGCGCAAACATACCATGCCGTTGTTGTTTATTTTTGGTTCAACAATAGCGGCAAGCATGTATGCTGATTCGGATACCGTTTTACTTGGGTTTCTTTCGAACAGCAAAACAGTGGGCCTTTATACGGCTGCGGTTAAACTGAGCAAAATCAGTATCCCGATAGTAACATCAATGGGTGTAATACTGATGCCCAAAATAGCCAAATATTTTGCAGAAAAAGATATGGCCGAGATCCAGAACACATTAGATCAAACTTTCAGGTTCCTGGTATTTTTAGGCGTGCCTATTGCGTTTGGTTTGGCACTCCTGGCACCCGAGTTTATTGCTTTGTTTTCGGGGAGGCAGTTTTTAGAGGCAGCAAATAGTATGCGCGTGCTTTCGGTACTGCCATTAATTATCGGTTTTGCGCATTTTTTGTTGTTTATGATACTTGTGCCCGCCGGCAGAAACCGGGAAATGTTTTTATGCGTGATAGGTGGTTTGATAATAAGTTTGTTGTTGAATGTTCTTCTAATCCCTATTTTGCGGCAAGTAGGGTCGGCCATAGCCAATGTATGTTCAGAAACCGTGGTTACCTTACTCTATTTCTATTTCATTAAAAAGAATTTTTCTTTTGCTTACCAATGGTTCCTGGTGACGCAAGCGATCATCAGCGCGCTGATATTTATCCCACTGGTTTGGATGGTAAAACAACTGGAATTACCTTTGGCTTATATGCTTATCATCTCAATAACTGGCTGCGCTTTAGCTTACATCACCCTACAGTTTTTATTGTTCAAAAATAACTTTGTATTCAGTGTGGTAGATGTTGTTAAAATGAAAATGGATAAAACCATTGAAGCATGAAAATATCAGTAGTAATGGCTACTTACAATGGCGAAAAGTACCTGGAACAACAAATCAAATCAATACTTGGCCAAACTTTGAAACCAGACGAATTTATTGTTTGTGATGATAATTCCACCGATGGCACCATCAAAATTTTGGAAAAATACAAGCAGTTATTCAAGCTAACTTATGTGGTTAATACAGCTCGGTTAGGTGTTATCAATAACTTTGTTAAAGCAGTTTCCCTGGCAGCGCCCGGTAATTATATTTCACTTGCCGACCAGGACGATGAATGGATGCCTGATAAATTAGAAAAATCGGTTCAACGATTAAAAGAAATAGATGATGCAGCTATACCTTGCATGGTATATTCTGATTTGATGCTGGTTGACCGGGATGAAAATCTATTGAACATATCATTCTGGAACGAAGTAGGGCAACAGGAAAAATATCAGCATAACCTGCAAACCTTGTTATTTGGGCAGTTTGTAAACGGATGTACTACCATACTCAATCCGGCATTAAGGCGAATGTTTAAAAATATTCCCGACAAAGTCCGTTTTCACCACGACGATTGGATAGCCGTAGCTGCTTTTGCTTTCGGAAAAGTTGCAAGTATCAAAGAGCCGCTTGTTAAATACCGTAAACACGGCAATAATGTAACGATCAAAACCAATACAAAACCAAGAAATCGTTACCGTACTCTTACAGAGCAGTTGTTTAAAGTTATTCAAGGAAAAGACGATTTCCTTTCCATCCGGTTTGAATTGGCCCGCCTTTTTTATGATCAATATGCTCCGGCAATGACCGCCGAAGTAAAGCAATGTTTTGAAAAATTTATAGCATTGGAAGGCCGGTCTTACTTTGCAAAAAAAATAGCATTCAGGCGAGTGGTTAAAAAATTTCAAATAGAAGAGCCTTAAATTCTGTTGAACTTATTTGCGATGCTTCTTTTACCCTATAAAAATTGGTGAGCATTTGGTTTTTGATTTATAAAAATTGATACGGGCACCAATTTTTATAGGGTAAAAGAAGCATTGGGATTATTTCTTACATAAATTTAAACTGGATCTTTATTTCATCACCAAACAATCTTAAATTTGATTGGTGGTACTGAAATGATTGAAATGGAAAAAAACGCTAAACAATTTTTGATCGCCTTAAACAAAATTGATGAGGACAACTTAGCGTTTTTCCTGATCCGGGAACCCGAATCGCCAGAGGATGAAATGGATAAATTGAAAAACCATTACCGGTTTGAAGTGATTAACGGAACGGCTTATTTTGGGTTTCATGATGATTCTGACCTGCCGGATTATATCCGTAAAAAATGCTTAATAACTTTTGACCATTTTTTTCCGGAGGGAAAAATCTTTGGCCACATGCTGAATCATTAAAGAGTTCAAGTAAGCGCATCCTAAATCAGCATTTTTTATACAAACTTCAATTACCAACCGGCATTTGCCGTAACTGTTGCGGCGATAAAGGCGTGTAACCGGCAGGCGTAGAAAATACATTGGCAGGCACTGGTTCAAACTTGATTTCTTTTACCGTCGTTTTTGTTTTCATCCCGTTTTGGTTGATGCTAAAGGTAAGCGGCACGCCCAAAGTGGAATCCAGCATCATGGTTAAAGAGTTTGGAAGGAGGGAAATATCTTTTGTAAACCACATTTCTGTTGTTTCATCGGATAATTTATCTTTTGCCAAATACTTAGCGGCCTGATAACCGGCAATCGTTTTTGTTTCGTTTTGCTTGGCGATGGTATGCGGCGGAAGCTGGCCAATCTCTTCGGCCTGGTCATTTTTGTTGTAATCCACCACAAATTGCCGGGCAGGCGATTTCAGCAAAACACGCATAAAGTTTGTTTTCCTGTCGGTAATAATGGTGGTTGATTCTTCATTGGTTTTTTGGATGCTCACGGTAGAATCCCCTTTAAAATAAACAATGGCTTCTTTAGGCAAAAACTCGGCGTATTGTTTCAGGCTGTCGGGCAACTGGTATTCAAGCTGGTAAACAATTGATCCTTCGTCTGTATTTTTTCGGTTGCAGGCAACCAAAAAAACCAACCATACAAAGGCGGCCATCGTTAAATTTTTCATTCTTTTTATTTCGGGAAGTGTAAGTTAAAAGCTAAACGTTTTGTTTTTGATAAAGATACTGCACCTGATTTGGTTTGCTTTCAATTATTTTCAACTTCAATTTTGCCGATGGCTTCATAAATTTTTTTGGAAGCGGTAATAAGTTTGCCGCTTTTAGTTTACAGCCTTTTCTGGAAAAAGCTTGGCAAAGAACTCACATTTAAAACTCATCAGCAAAAAACCAAAGCTAAATTTACAATTATTTGTCTTGAAACCTTTGCAGCAATACTGCCAAAATGATAATTACGCCTTTGATAATTTGTTGAGAATAAGCGGTGATGTCCAGCAAATTCATCACGTTTCCCATCATGCCCAAAATTAGCACGCCCAAAAAAGTATTGATGGCCGAACCTTTTCCGCCTTTTAAACTTGTACCGCCAATTACTACGGCCGCAATCACATCCAGTTCCATGCCCACGCCCAAATT
Source organism: uncultured Mucilaginibacter sp. (assembly GCF_937859865.1). Lineage (GTDB taxonomy): Bacteria > Bacteroidota > Bacteroidia > Sphingobacteriales > Sphingobacteriaceae > Mucilaginibacter_A. The sequence continues at coordinate 11,855 of NZ_CALMAT010000022.1, read as the reverse complement.
TGGCGAACCTACCGAAGTCCTGGCCGTACTGATGATCCCGGCCAAAGCTGCCAGCCCGCCGATAATTGCATACACGCTAAATTTATAAAGGTGCACTTTGATGCCTGATAAATGTACCGCTTCTTCATTGCTGCCGGTGGCAATCAGGATACGGCCAAAAACATTGTATTTTAAAAGGATGGCAGTTATGGCAAACACGATAAATAAAACAATTGCCGGGTTTGGGATGCCAAGCGTCCTTCCGCTGCCAAAATCGGTCAGGGCTGCGGCTTGGTCATCTACCATAATGGGCGCGCCTTTTGAAAAAATAAAACCGCAGCCCCGCACAATCGTCATCAGGGCAAGAGTGGCGATAAAAGGGGCTATTTTTTGGTAAGAAACCAAGTAGCCGGAAACTGCACCGGCCAAAACACCGGAGCCAAGCGCGGCCAGAACAGCCACAGAAAGCGGCATGGACTGGGAAAACAAGGCAATCAATACGCCAGCCATCGCCACAACCGAACCTACCGACAAATCAATCCCGCCGGTTAAAATCACCAGCAACATGCCCATGCTGACGATCCCGACCGGTGCCAACTGCCTGATTAAGTTTGACAAATTATTGGCGGTAAAAAAAGCATCAGACATCATGGCCGAAACCAGCAGCATGATCAAAAAAATGACAATTGTGTTGTGCCTGATGATAAGCTGGATTGAATTCTTTAAGGTTGTCCCCATTATTTGTTGGTTTTGTTTTGGTTTAATTCTGATTGTTTTAAACTTATCTCCGGATGCTTCTTTTATCGGATAAAAATTAAGGTCATCCCCCTGGCCCCCTTCAAAGGGGGAAAAGGGCCGGGGTGCCTATCTTTCCTTCTTCCAATTTCTAAACTTTAGAAAGGTAAGCGATAGGCTTCCCCCTTTTGAAGGGGGTTAGGGGGATGAGTTGATGGCCATTGTATCTTACAAAAACAAAAGTTTAACAAGTTTTTTATTTAATGTGCACCGATCGAAAGCCTTAAAATATTTTCTTCTGTAAATTCTGTTTTGTTTAGCTCGCCTTGGATCTGCCCTTCGCGCATTACCAAAATCCGGTCGCAAATGCCCATCAATTCTGCCGTTTCCGAAGAAATAACAAGGGTTGCCACGCCTTGCGCAGCCAAATCATTGATCAGTTTATAAATTTCCACTTTTGCGCCAACATCCACGCCCCGTGTCGGCTCGTCAATAATCATCACCTTGCAATTGGTGTTGGCCCATTTGGCCAAAACCACTTTCTGCTGGTTTCCACCGCTCAGTTTGCCGGTTGCCAGGTCTCCGTTTGGTGCTTTAATGTTTAGTTTTTTTATCAGGCTGTCTGCATTGCCTGTTTCTTTTGGTGCGTTGATAAAGCCCAGCCCGTTTGAAATACCTTTTAAATTGGTCAGGCTGATGTTCTCTTTAATTGGCAAAGAAAGGATAACACCCTGCAACTTGCGGTTTTCCGGTACCATGCCTATCCCATGTTTTACGGCATCAACCGGCGAAGCAAAGGCCACCTTTTTTTCATGGATAAAAACAGTACCGGCAGTGCGTTTATCGGCAGCAAAAATAGCCCGCACCGTTTCTGTCCTTCCGCTGCCCACCAAACCGGCAATCCCTAAAACTTCCCCTTCGTTTACCTGCAACGATACATTTTTTACTTTTCCGGCGATGCCGATGTTTTCTGCCCGAAGCACTTCTTTTCCAACCGCCGTTTCGCGCGGCGGGAACATGGCGTTCAAAGTCCTGCCCAGCATCATTCTGATGATCGTGTCTTTATCAGTATTGGCCACGTCCAGGGTTTCGCTGGAAGTACCATCTTTTATGACCGTTACGCGGTCGGCTATTTTAAAAATCTCGCTCAAATGGTGGGAGATGTAGATGATGGCCACACCGTTTTTCTTCAACTTGAACAAAGTATCAAACAGTTTCAGCACTTCTGTCGGGCCTAAAACTGCCGACGGTTCGTCCAAAATCAGCACTTTAATGTTTTCTGATAAAGCTTTTGCTATTTCTACCACCTGCTGTTGAGCAATGCTCAGGCGGTTTACCTTTACCGAAGGGTCAATCGTAAAACCAATGCTTTCGATCAAACCAGCGGCTTCCTGGTTCAACTTTTTCCGTTTCAACCACCAACCGTTTTCGCCCAAACGGTTTAAAAAGATGTTTTCGGCAACCGATAAATCGGGCACCAAAGAAAATTCCTGGTAAATAATGCCGATGCCCAGCTTTTTGCTGTCGAATGTGTTTTTGATGTGCGCTTCTTCGCCATCAATAAAAATCTGGCCTTTGTCTTTTTGGTGCACGCCCGAAAGTATTTTCATCAGTGTTGATTTGCCGGCACCGTTTTCGCCCATCAACGCATGTATTTCTCCGGGCATGGCTTTTAGCGTAACGTCTTTTAAGGCAGCAACGCCGCCAAAAGATTTAGCAATGTTGCGCAGCTCAACCCGGTTTGTTAAACTTTTATTTTCCAAGAGGTTAGGGTTTTAGGTTGAAGGATTGGCTAAAAGGCAGCTTTTTCATCGTAAAACTGGTCAACGTTGTTTTTATCAATCAGTATGGATTGCGTGTACATCACCCTGTCCAGGTATTTATCGCCGTTCAAGTAGCGCACCGCCGATTCGACCACTAATTTCCCCAAACGGTTTGGGCTGTTTAAAGCGGCAACACCGTATTTGTTTTGTTCGATTAGTTTTAATGCTTCTTTTTGCCCGTCAAAAGCCACCACCATCATGTTGGTTTCTTTTCCCAATTCTTTAACGGCCCGCAAGGCGCCCAAGGCCATGGCATCGTTTTCTGC
>NZ_CALMAT010000022.1:0-9042 GCF_937859865.1 uncultured Mucilaginibacter sp. | reverse complement strand
ACATTAATGTCCGGGTGGGCAGAAAGAATATCTTCCATCGCTTTTAAACCTTCATTATTGGCCCAGCCGCCCCAGCCCTGCGAAATGACCGTGAAGTTCGTTTTTCCCTGCGTCCGCAATTGCCCTTCGGCAAGGCCGCTTAAAAAGCCCAGGCGTTTTTCTTTTCCGGCCTCGTTGCCCTGGTTCCCGCTGATAATGGCCGCGTTGATTTTTTTGCCCGCCATTTTTTCGGCCACCCATTCGCCAACCAGTTCGCCGTTCAACGTATTGTTTGCAAAAACCGAAGAAACATAATGCGCAGAAGGGTCAATATAACTGTCCAAAATAAACACCGCTACGCCGGCTTGTGTTGCAGCGTTTACAGTTGAAACCAATGCCTTATAATCCAAAGGGTTGATAATTAAAACTTTAACGCCTTTGGCCACCATGTCTTCAATCCCGGTAATTTGTTTGGTGATGTCGCCCTGCCCATCCACCGAAATAAACTTCATGCCGTACGATTCTACATTGGCCTGTACAGCTTTGTTTAAGGCAACGTAAAAAGAAGCGTTGAGCGAGGGCGAACAGTAGCCAACCGTGATTTTAGAAAGGTCTTTTTTGCTTGTGATGGAAGGTTGCAACCGCGTATTTGTGGTGTTGCCTTGCGGTTTTGGGTTGCATCCGGCGATAGACAGGGCGATGTTGATGCCGGTTAATGCAATTACAAGTTTTGACAAGCTGATGCGCATGTTGGTCAGAGTTAGTTAAGGTCATGCCTTTTGGCCGGGCAATAGCTTTGGCCAAATTAGAAGATGAAATTGATCAGTCAATAATTGGTGTTGATGGACAGGTTTTAAAAAAGGTTCTGGCGGCTAAATTATCATTATTTTATAAAAAGGAGCAAGCCGAAATTTTTTAAATGCGAAGGGACCAATACTTCTTTTATCGTATAAAAATCGGTGTTGAGAGCTTCCTCAAAATAGAAGAGCCAGCTACACATTTAATAATTTTGATGAGTTTGTTTAATTTATGGGTGTTGTGTTTTTTCTGCAATACTTCTTTTATAGCATCAAATTTAAAGTCATCCCCCTAACCCCCTTCAAAGGGGGAAGCCTGACGCCTACCTTTCTATCGTTTCAAAGGTTGGAGATGAAAGGTATGCGCCCTGGCCCTTTTCCCCCTTTGAAGGGGGCCAGGGGGACGAGTTGTTTTCCTATGAACCATTTCTTGTTCTTGAAAACACAAAAAGTTTAAACAAATTTGATGGCATAAAAGAAGCATCACAAGAAAGCGGAGGGAAGAAGCATCAAAATTTCAACACCATCAGGCCCGAAAGGCCAAGGGCGCCAAAGCAGTTTGTTTTTTGAAGTAGTTGGAAAAATGCGCCAAATCATCAAAACCTAAAGTGTAGGCAATTTCTGCCACGCTCCAATGCGTTTGTTTCAGCAGGATTTTAGCTTCCTGGATCAACCTTTTGCTGATGGTTTCGGTAGTGGTGCTGCCGGTTGCTTCTTTCAGCACTTTGTTAAGGTGGTTTACGTGTACGGCCAGGCGGTCGGCATAGTCTTTTGGCGTGCGCAAGTTGAGCCTTTGGTGGGAAGGTTCGAGCGGAAACTGCCGTTCCAGCAGTTCTATAAATAACGAAGATATCCGTTCTGAAGCGTTTTGGGCATTACTGATAGCCGATATCGGCTGCAACTTTTGCCCGTAGTGGATCAGCTCCATCACCAAATTGCGCAGCAGGTCGTACTTATATTTGTAATCCGCGCCCAACTCTTTGTGCATTTTTCGGAAGATGTATTCAATCTCCTTAATTTCTTCTGCAGAAAGTTGAAATACCGGCAATTGTCCGGGCTGAAAGATCGGTAGTTCGTCTAGCGCAACGCCTGTTTTTCCTTTGGAAAGAAAGTCGGGCGTAAAGATGCAAAACATGCCGGTTTGGTTGCCGTCTTCGGGCAGCCAGTGGTAAGGGATTTTTGGTGTGGCAAACAGCAAGGCGTTTTCCTGAATTTCGATCACCTTATCGGCGTACTCTGCTTTGCTTTTACCCCGTAGCCAACCGATTTTGTAATAAGCCCTGCGGCTATAAGGCATCATGCGCGCACCGGTTTTTTTGTCGAAAAGTTTTTCGGTTTCAAATACATTGAAATGGCCAATTTCCTTCGTGATGCCTTCGGGAAGTGCAGCCGCATTTCTTTGATAAAAATCATTTAACGATGTGTTGGAAATCATAGCCATTTGCAAAAATCAATTTAAGGTTTCAGTTTGTGTTGAATTAAAGTTAAGCAAATTTGGGTTAAAGACAAAAAAGCAGGCAGCCTTACCTGCCTGCTTTTTGCTTGGTGGCCTTGCCGCTTTACAATAGCATCCCACCCGAAACTTCTATACGCTGGCCGTTAACCCAACGTGCGTCTTCGGTGCATAAAAAAGCAACCACGCCGCCAACGTCTTCGGCCACGCCTGGCCTGCCCAAGGCCGTAACAGCGCTCACTTGCTTTTGCGACTCCTCGCTTTCTCTCAGGTGTGCGCCGCCAAAGTCTGTCATAATTGCACCGGGGGCAACCACATTTGCCCTGATTTTACGTGCACCTAATTCTTTGGCCAGGTAACGTGTAAACACCTCGACCGCACCTTTCATGGCAGCATAGGCTGAAGACCTTGGAAAAGAGACACGGGCGAGGCCGCTGGAAACATTTACGATGCCACCGCCGTCATTCATCAGCGGAAGCAAATCCTGTGTCAGAAAATAAACGCCTTTAAAATGGATGTTCAGCAGTTCGTCAAAAAATTCTTCCGTTACTTCGCCTATCAATTTGTAGCCGCCAATACCTGCGTTGTTGATCAAAAAATCAATATGATCAGTTCCGAATTCGGCATTCAAAACCTGCCCGAGTTTCTCCTTAAAAGCATTAAAACTTTTGATATCGCCGGTATTTAATTGCAGTGTTGCCGCTTTTCTTCCGCTTTGTTTTATCTGTTCCGCCACGTTTTGGGCTTCTTCTGCTTTGCTGTTGTAGGTTAAAATAATGTCAATCCCTTTTTCGGCAAGGCGTAATGCCATGTCTTTGCCCAACCCGCGGCTGCCGCCGGTTACCAGGGCAATCTTGTTTTTATTTTCCATCTTAATCTTGTTTTTTTGTTTAGCAAAGATGGCAAAGAAAGCAGCTTGCCTGTTTGTAGTTATCAATCGGTTATTTGAAGAATTCAAATAATTTTAAAGACAGAATTTACAGGCATAAAAGAAGCATTGCAAATTATTTTTCAGTAAAAAGTTGATGGTTCATGGTTTATAGCCATCAAACACCAATACAAAATTTATATGCTAAAAGAAGCATTATGTGCTTTTTTAATATAAATTTAAACCGGCTTTCATTTTATATTTGTTAGAGCCTGTTTAAATTTTGTCATGAAAATTTATCATGCTTCTTTTATGTCAATAATTTTTAGCCGATAAAAGAAGCATCCTAAACAGATGAACAAATTTTAAACAAGAGCGCCAATTTGTTCGCCCCAAATAAAAAACTTAAGTGATCGATTTTTCTAAATTCTAATTTCCTTAAACAATGATTTCTAATTTCAAATGTAATTTTATGAAAAGTTTATTGCTAAAAATAGGTACAATTATCGTTGGTGTTGCTTTTCTCTTTTATGCTGATCCTGCAAAGGCTTCGGCAGTACCGGGGCATAAAAAAGTAAAAGCGGTCAAGTTTTCGGCGGACAAATGGGGTTTCAAAAGAAAAATCACGATTGAGAACCCTGCCGGTCAGGCTGCTGATGCCGTAATCCAAATCCGCCTTGACAGCAAAGAATTTGATTATACAAAAGCCAAAGCCGATGGTTCCGATATCCGTTTTTCAACAGCCGCCGGAAATATGGATGCCAAGGGTTTGTCCTACTGGATAGAACAATGGAATGTGGATGGCACGAGCATCATCTGGGTAAAAGTACCTGTTTTAAAATCCAAGGCCCAAAACGCAGTGTATATGTATTATGGCAATGCCAACGCTCCGGCGGTTTCCAATGGCAATGCCACGTTTTTGTTTTTTGATGATTTTGAAGAGGGCAACTATTCAAAAAAATGGAACAACGTTTCTATCGGCGAAGTTGAAGAGCAGGGCGGCCAGTTAAAATTGCGCGAAAGCGATGGCCAGGACGGCATAATTACGGCAAACTTTAACGTAACAGGAAAAATGATCGTCCGGACACTTTATCAGCGCGGTGGCGCAGACGAACACTGGACACGTGCCGGCGTTGGCGGCTGGGACCACTGGCTTTGTTTTGGCGACCATACCGATGTGGCCGGTATCGGCACAAATTATGTAATGATTTATGATAGCGCAAGTTTAAACAGCCTCAAAAGCGCCCCGTTAGTTAAAGCTGCAAACACCGTGATTACCGACAAATGGCGGCGGGCAGCCTACTGGTACGACGGCAAAAGTTTGTGGGGGATGCAGGACAATGTTAAGGTAGAACTGCCTTTGGCTAATGCATCTTCAAAATTAGGGTTAAGGACTTTAGACAATGACAACTGGGACAATTTTGCATACATCACCGTAAGTAAATATTACCCTGAACCGATCGTTACTTTAGGGCAACAAAAAAGCAATTGATTTATAATTGCATAGTTCCTAAAGTTAATAACTGTTAAAAATCTGAAGCCCATCCTAAATCATAACCTGGTTTAGGATGCTTCTTTTATGCCTGTAAATTTTGTCTTTTTATACAATGAACTATAATCTATGTGAACCATCATCCATTCACAATTTCTAACTTAAACCAGCCTCAAAACAAAAAGGACAAGCCGTAATTTTCTTACGCTTGTCCCCAATTATAGTGACCCCGCAGGGGATCGAACCCTGGACCCAGTGATTAAGAGTCACTTGCTCTACCGGCTGAGCTACGAAGTCTGGTGTGTTGCAATGATACGCATTCCTTTAAAAATTATAAAACGCCGCGGTATCAGTTTGCTAAAATTTACCTTGTAAAAACAGTATTGATGTTTTTTGTAACAGATAAACAAATAATTTAAAAACGTATATTAGTGCAACTAAAAATCAAAACAACATGAAAAAATTATTCAGTGCCTTAATGTTACTTGCTTTTATGGCAACTGCCGGTTTTGCACAAGTTCCGGCAAAAGCTACTTCCAGCCAAACCACTGCCAAAACCAGCATGAAAGCAGCTGCAACTAAACAAACTGCTGGCATGATGAAAAAAGACGGAACGCCCGACAAGCGTTTCAAAGCCAACCAGGCAGCAAAACCAATGGCCGCCGGCCCGATGAAAAAAGACGGGACACCCGATATGCGCTACAAAGCCAACAAAGCCAAAACTGCCAAAATGTAATTTATACCGATAAAAGAAGCATGGCCGATAAGTTGCAAAAACTTTTTCGGCCATTTTTCTTTTTAAATGGCGACACCGAAAGCTGGTGTAAAAGTTGAATGTTAACTAAAAATGAACACCTGATGAAAAAATATCTTTTTGCCCTACTGTTTTTACTGCCATTTTTTTCGGTTTTTGCCCAAGCCGATGTTTTTCCGACCAAAAAAGGCAACCTCGAAATTACGCCTGTTTTTCATGCTGCTTTGGTTTTGCAGTGGAACGGTTTAACCGTTTTTGCTGATCCTTATGGCGGTGCCGAAAGATTTAAAGATAGGAAAGCACCGGATTTGATCGTCATCACCCACGAACATGGCGACCATTTGGACGAAGCTACTTTAAGCGGACTCGATTTAACCAAAACAGAATTGATTGCGCCGCAAAAAGTAGTAGATCAGCTTAAAAACAAAAGCTTTGCCAAGGTTACGGTTTTAGGCAATGGCCAGAACTCGACGTATAAAAATATTAAAATCGAAGCTGTTGGCGCCTACAATATCCCCGAAGAAACGGCGCGGCACAAAAAAGGCGTGGGCAATGGTTACGTCATGACTTTTGGTGGAAAACGGGTTTACATTTCGGGCGATACTGATGGCACGCCGGACATGCGCAGCCTAAAAAATATTGATGTAGCTTTTGTTTGCATGAACCCGCCTTACACCATGGATGTTGCGCCTGCAGCAGATGCTGTTTTGGCTTTTAAACCGGCTGTGGTTTATCCTTATCATTACCGCCAGCCAGGCAATAAATTGAGCGACATTGAGCAGTTTAAAAAACTGGTGAACAATAAAGACCCCAAAATAGATGTACGCCTGCGCAACTGGTACACGCAATTGTAGCCGTGCAATAAAACGCCGGGTTGTGGGTTATTGTTCAACCATTAACCATTAACTATTAACCATGAACTTTTTTCTCTCTTTAAAACACCGCGTACTTCTTTTAGCACTACTTTTTTCGTTTACGGCAACTACACAGGCGCAAGATAAACAGCAGCAAAAATTAAATACTTCCATCCGCGTAATCCAGGAATTTGGCAAGCTGCGCGAAAGCATCCCCAAACAACTGTTGCAAAAAACAGAAGGCATCATCATTATTCCGGGCTTGATCAATGCCGGGTTTATGATTGGTGGCAAACGCGGAAAAGGCATCGCGATGGTTAAAAACGACAACGGGACCTGGAGCAACCCGGTTTTTTTGACCATGACGGGCGGTAGTTTTGGTTTTCAGGCCGGCATACAATCGGTTGATTTGGTGCTGGTTTTCCTAAACAAAACTTCCCTTTTAGAAATCGGCAAAAGCAGTTTTACGTTGGGCGGCGATATTTCTGTAGCTGCCGGTCCGCTTGGCCGTAGCTCTTCTGCCGGAACAGATTATAAATTAGAATCCGAAGTTTATACTTATTCGCGCAGCAAAGGTTTGTTTGCCGGGATCAGTTTGAGCGGTTCTTCGTTGGATATTGACCAAAAAGCCGATAATGCTTTTTATGGCGATGAAGACGATGCCGCAGCTTTGTTTGCCAATAAAAAACCTTCGGCCGTGCCCGCTGTTAAAACGTTGAAACAAACGTTAAGAGACCTTTACAAAAAGTAAAACCAGTCTTTAAAAACAAAATTTATACCGATAAAAACAGCATCGCCATGAACCAAACCGAAGGAGAAAATACACCGGCAACCAGTGCCGCCAGCGAATTTGATATCAACACCATTTTGATAAAAGAGCTGGGCATCAACAGCGCAAAAGTAGAAATGATCTTCCAGATGCAGGTAGAAATTTTGGCCTTGCTGCAACAAAAATCAACCGACGAAATTTTTGGCGAGAAAAACGAACGCGTAAAACAGTTGGCGCTGGAGTTTTACATTGCGAATAGTATTAAGAAGTAGGGATTGTTAATGTAACAATATTTAGAGCTTGTTTAAATTCATACCAAATCTTTCAATATGCTCAAGATTAATCATAATGCTTCTTTTATCCAGTAGAAATTGATGTTTGCATCAATTCAAATAAACCAAAAACAAATACTTGACATTTTTTTAGGTGATAAAAGAAGTATGTAAATATTAACAAGCAAATTTCAAACACCTCTAACAATCATTTATCTTTTATAAATGAAAATACATTACTACCGGCATTCATTACTACCGTTCGGGTTAATGGATCAAAATTAAACGTCAGGTCATAACGATCATAGTAAAGCTCGTAAGGCTGGTAACTTCAAGATATTACCAAGGAACTATTTCAGTTCAATGTCAATAATTGTCTGTCCCTTTTCCTTAAGATAGGCTTTAATGAGATCAAGATAAAGCTTGGTTCCGTTCTCTGAATTGGTAAAGATGATAATGCCCCGTCCTGATTTGGGCAAAAGAAAACAAATAGAGTGGGCACCGGGATCATCGCCGCCATGCGAGATCGCATATTCACCATCGCCCAAAGGGGCGTAAATAAACCAGCTCAAACCAATATAACGACCATCTTTTGTTTTGGTGTTATGGCTGATCATTTGCCTGGCAATGTCTTCTGAAATTCCTTCGTGGTTTGCTGCTGCAAGCATAAACTTTCCATAATCTGCGATTGTCGTCTTTAACTGGTCAGCTCCGCTGGGAACCGTGTTTTTCTCGATAGGCATCGCTTTGCCACTGGTATCGTGTGGCACGGCAAACCTGGATTCATCTATCCGGGCATCCCAGGTAAAATGGCTGTCGGTCATGCCCAGAGGTTTAAAAATTATTTCATCAGCTAACTGGTTCAATGGTTTATAGAACTTGGCTTCCAATGCCCTGCGCAAATACTCAAAGCCCTCACCTGAATATTCGTATTTTGTTCCGGGATCAGACTGGAAAGCTAGCTTTTTATCTTTTAGCTGCCAACGCCAGTTTGGAAAGCCGCTTTGTTGAGTAAGAATATGCCGCGTTGTTAGTATTTTGCTACGCGGGTCAGCCTTTACATCGGGGTCTGTCCAATATTTATAAAGCGGTTCATCTAAAGACCACTTACCTGCACTCACTAACCGCAGGGTAAGCATCGTAGTTACCGTCTTTGTTAAAGAGGCCACATTAAAAATTGAATTGTACGAAGCTGGTCTTCCCTTATCCAATTCACCATAAACTTTAATCTCTTGTAGCTTGCCATTACTAATCAAACCAAGTGCCAGTGCCGGTACTTTATTTTGCTTTAGCCATGCTTCAACACCAGCTACATCTTCAAGCTTAGGTGTTCCGGCTTCTGTTTCCTGATGGTCATAACTCAAACTTCGGATCAGCTTCCATTGGCCGTTTTCTATTTTCCAGACGTTACTAAATTTTGCGCGGCTGGTAAAATATAAAGGTTTACCCGGCTCAAGGGCATAAAAGCGGTGGACGCCGGTTTGTATAGCTCCATACATTACTCCGTTCTTTTCAAGCGGATATACATCTATGCTGCCTGGCTCTAGTACCCTGCTGGCTTTGTAGCTCAAACCGCATACATTGTTTTTGACACTGTTGATGAATGCGGCTTTTGTTAACATCATACCGGCCTGGTCATGGTAAAACTCGAAGTTGTCGCTAACCAGCATTTCAAATGCTGGCAAATTGCAGGTGTTAAAACCGACATCGAATAAAAGGCTGTCCTGCTTTTTCAAAGTTTGATATAGAGCTGAGAAGCTGTTTAAAAACGACAAATATCGAAAAGAGACTGCCGCTATTGTAG
>NZ_CALMAT010000021.1 GCF_937859865.1 uncultured Mucilaginibacter sp. | reverse complement strand
GCGCAAGGCACGATGCTGGATGTTGATTTCGGCTCCTACCCTTTTGTAACTTCTTCTAACACCACCACGGCCGGCGCTTGTACCGGTTTGGGCATGGCACCCCAAAATATTGGCGAAGTGATTGGTATTTTTAAAGCTTATTGCACACGCGTTGGCAGCGGTCCTTTTCCAACAGAATTAGAAAATGAAACCGGCGAAGAACTGCGCAAGATTGGACACGAATTTGGCGCCACAACCGGAAGGCCGCGCAGAACGGGCTGGATTGATTTGCCTGCTTTAAAATATGCTATTTTACTAAACGGTGTAACGCAATTGGTGATGACGAAAGCTGATGTGTTAAGCGGGTTTGAAAAAATTTATGCCTGTACGCATTATGCCTTTCCAACCGAAACCATTGACTACATGCCTTATGATATTTGTAGCGTAAAACCAAAACCGATATTGAAAGAAATTGATGGCTGGCAAGAAGACTTGACCGAAATTACAGAACTTGACCAAATTCCCGAAAAACTAAAAGCTTACATTGATTTTCTGGAAGCTGAAGTTGGTGTTCCCGTAAAATATCTTTCTGTTGGGCCAGACCGAAAACAAACACTGGTTTTGAATTAACCAATTTTTTGGTGGTAAAAGAAGTATCCATCGCCAACGTAGGTTTATTTAAAAGAAAAGCCCTTTACTGGGCTTCTTCTTTTAATACGGCTTGCCTTTTTGATTCTAATAAGTTTGCTGATGCTTATTCTAAATTTGGTTTAATGATTGCTGCCAATACAGGAGATGAACTGCAAGCTTCTACCTGTACTTCTTTTATCGACCTAAAATCATTTAAACAAAAACACCAGAACAAATGGCTTACCGGTTTTTTTAAGTTATGATCTGAAAAATGAAACGGAGGAACTTTTATCAAAAAATCCTGACCGACTTCAATTTCTTGATTTGTATTTTTTTGTGCCGAAGTACGTTATTTTGCTGAAAGAAAATCGACTTAAAATATTTTTCTAATTAGGCATAGGAAGTTTTTGAACTGATAAAGCAAGTGCGATGATGCAGGTTTTGAAAGGATAAGTTCTTTTATTATTTTTGATTGCAACATTACGACGGCCTCACAATCTCTAAAAATTCATGAAACACTAAATAGACATTTTATTAATTCAGAGGATGCACAATATGGTTTACCAGTGGATTAATGCCAGAATCAGTAAAATCTTTTGCCCGAATTGAAAAACTACTTTTAGTGATTTTAGTGCTTTACGCATGTGTTGCTCTACTGTGTTAACAGAGATGTTTAACTGGGCAGCAATTTCTCTATTTGACATATCCTGTTCCCGACGTAATCGAAAAACATTTTTGCATTGCGGAGGAAGTTTTTTGATTTCTTCGTTTAAACGCTGCTCTAATTCTTTAGTTTCTAAATAGGTATGCAAATTATTATCACAAACTGAACCATGGAAATAAGCAGTGTAATCTTCATATCTTTTATGGATCAGATCATGCCGGTGCTGGTCCAATATCCGGTTTTTAAGTGACGTGTAAAAGTAGGCCATTAACGAAGCGATTTCATGGGCAGAATCCTTGTGGTTAAATAAAGTAATAAAGGCATGTTGAACTAACTCTTTTGCCATTTCGCGATCATTGGTTTTTTGCATGGCTATAGTAAGCAATTGAATACTGTATTTATGATACAAATATTCAAAAGCATAGTCATCGCCCTCCTGCCAGAGCAATATCAATTGCTGATCGTTATGAGTTATATAAGTTTTAATAAAGGTTAAAAATTGGTATTACAATATTAAATAAATTTTTATACAACATCATATTTCATTAATTTTTTTTCAAAAAATTCAGAACCTGTTTAAATTTTATTTAGCCTGTTTTCTATGCTCTTTTTACCACATAAAAATCATTGGTTTATAATGCCTCAATATTGATTTATTATTCAAACACAAATTCATAAGCATAAAAGAAGCACCGTAGATTTTTATGTTAGAAATTCAGAGCCTGTTTAAAATTTATTCAAAATCCTTCGATATGCTCAGGATTGATGCCAATGCTTCTTTTACCCTATAAAAATTGGTGTTTGCATTAATTTAAATAAACCAAAACCAAATACATATCATTTTTTAGGTGATAAAAGAAGCATAGAAATCTTATTGAGCAAATTTTAAACAGGCTCTTATATTAATGAGTGTAAATCAATACGCATACTTATTGCTTTAATTTATTTTCTAACCGGATAACGGTAACCCTTCATTGATACGTCTTATAACTGAAACAGCACAGCAGTCCTTCGCTGTCTGTGTATTGATAAGCCATTAACCGAATGAACCAAGAGCGATTAAAGTATTTACTGGAATGTTTCCGTTATGGGCAATGTAATGATGCAGAGAAAGACGAACTAAACAATTGGTTTCATTCCTGGAATCCTGGCACTAAAGATATGGAAGACTGGTTGGGGGAACTGGGGGCCGAAGAGTTATCAACCGAACTTTACAAAGACTTTGAACAAAGGGTAAACACAAAGCCTAAACTCATTCGGCTCAGTGCGGTTCTTAATATTGCAGCAGCAATTTTAATTGTTGCATCTATTGTTGTGTTCTTATACCCCCATAAAAGTGCTAATCATATAGCAGGCATCCATAAAAGCAATAACAATCAAATCAAACCCGGAGGTTATAAGGCTACATTAACCCTGTCTAACGGTTCTAAAATAATTTTGACCAATGCCGGGAACGGGCAACTGGCATTGCAAAATAATATTCAAATTAATAAGATTTCTGAAGGCAATATCTCTTATGAAAAAGCAGTTGCTGCCAACAACAATCAAAAAAAGTTATATAATACACTCGCCACACCCCGCGGCGGACGAATTACGGTTACCCTGTCAGACGGAACCGCAGTAACCCTAGACGCAGAATCATCCTTGACTTACCCTGTAGTTTTTACCGGGAATGAAAGACGTGTTGAAGTAACAGGCCAAGCGTATTTCCAGGTAGTTCATGATGAAACTCATCCTTTTCGGGTCAGTGCTAAAGGACAGCTTATTCAGGATATTGGCACATCGTTTAACGTTAACGCCTATCAGGATGATGCTGCAGTAAAGATTACCCTGGCCGAAGGCAAAGTCAAGGTAAGTAATCCTCTTAAAGTAGTATCACTTGAACCTGGCCAGCAGGCCGTAATAAATGACCGACAAAAAACCATTCTGGTCAAAAGCGTAAATGTTGGAGAAGTAGTTGCCTGGAAAAACGGCTGGTTCGTCTTTCACAATGAAACCATTAACAATGTGATGAAGCAAGCGGCAAGATGGTACGATGTCGAGGTGCAATATGAAGGGAAAACAATATACAAAAAGTTTGGCGGAACAATTTCTAAATACAAAGATATAGCTGAATTAATGGAAAACTTAAAACTAACCGGTGGAATAAACTACAAAATTGAAGGAAGGAGGGTAATATTGCTTAATTAATACACTTCTCAATTATGTTGTCAGCGATAATTAACCAAAATCCTGCAACTACCTGGTAAGCAATAAATTCTTGTTTTTCAGGTAATAAATTACAGTTTTCTTTAACCAATTATTATAAATCCCAACAGTTATATGTATAAAAATTATACTGCATTTCGATGTGGAAAATGTTTTCACATCAAGTCTAAATTTTTCCTAACCATGAAATTATCTTTTTTGATATTATTTGCCGCTTTTGTGCAAGTAAGTGCTGCATCTTTTGCCCAAAAAGTAAGTATCAATAAAAATAACATTTCGCTGCTGGAGGCATTAACAGAAATACAGGCACAAAGCGGCTACAGTATTTTATATGACGAATACCTGCTGGGTAAAGCACAAAATGTAAGTTTACACTTGCAGAACGCTTCACTTAAAGAAGCCTTGAATCAATGTTTTGTTAAACAGGCTTTCGCTTACAAAATCAATAAAAAATCCATATTAATAACGCCTGAAAACAATCCAATTACAGGGTCACTTACACAAGTTGTTAAGGCCGATCCCATACAAGTTAGCGGTAAAATTACTGATGAAAAAGGGTTGCCCATCCCAGGGGTTACAGTGAAATTAAAGGACAGCAATATTTTGACCACCACCAAAACAGACGGTACGTACACGATCAAATTACCTAATAACAATGGTGTATTGCTTTTTAGTTTTGTAGGTTATGTTACACAAGAAATGCCGGTTAATAATAACACAAAGGTAAATGTTATCCTAAAAGAAAGTTCTATAGGCCTTAACGATGTAGTTGTTGTTGGTTATGGCCAGCAAAAAAAGGTAACTGTAATTGGTGCAGTAAGCACCATAAAGGCTGAAGACTTAAAACAGCCTGTGGCAAACCTTACCGATGTGATTGCAGGCCGTGTGGCAGGCGTTATTGGTGTGCAGCGCAGCGGCCAGCCTGGATATGACAATGCCGAAATTTACATCAGGGGCATCTCTACTTTTACCAACAGCAGCCCATTGGTACTTGTTGATGGGGTAGAAAGGGATTTCGCAAATGTTGACCCTGAAGATATTGCATCATTTAGTATCTTAAAAGACGCTTCGGCAACTGCGGTTTATGGTGTGCGTGGTGCCAACGGGGTTATTATAATCGAAACAAAAAAAGGTAAAATAGGCAAGCCGCTTATCAATGCCCAGTACGATCAAGGCATTACCCAGTTTACCAAAATCCCCAAATTTGCTGATGGGGCAACTTATATGCAAATGGCCAATGAGGCTTATAAGAGCAGTAATCCCATGGATCCGAACCCTAAATATTCGGCTGATAGGATCCAGAAAACGGCCAGCGGCACAGACCCTGACCTTTATCCTAATACTGACTGGTTTAAAGAACTGTTTAATAAAAGCGGACAGAACCGCCGCGCCAGGGTTAATGCCAATGGCGGGTCAGAGAGTGCCCAGTATTACTTGTCATTAGGGTATTATGATGAAAACGGCTTATACAAAACAGATGGGCTTGCTAATTATAACTCCGCCATTAAATATACCAGGTACAATTTTACTTCAAACCTCACCCTTAACGTAACCAAAACCACCAAAGTAGACTTTGGCGCTTCGGGCTGGATCAGCAATGGAAACTATCCGGGCAGTTCGGTAGATGCCATCTGGAGTTCAGCATATGTTATGCCGCCTATTCTTATCCCAAAGGTTTATTCCAACGGTTTTCATTCACAGATTCGTACCGGAGATATATTAAATCCTTATAACTTGTTAACACAAAGCGGTTATATAAACGAGTTCAGGAGCCAGTTGTGGAGCAATATCCGAATCACACAAGACCTGGGTTCTATATTAAAAGGCTTATCCGTAACAGGTATGTTTTCTTTTGACAATTATAATTCGCACACCATTAGCCGAACCAAAACGGTGGATGGCTATTTAGCTACGGGCCGTAATGCCGCGGGTGATTTGATACTTGATAAAACATCAATAGGAACCAGCTTTTTAGGCTATAACCGTACAAATGGCGGTACGCGCCAATTTTATGACGAGGCGGCCATTAACTATAAAAACAGTATTGGCAAGCATAGTTTTACCGGATTGATTCTTTTTAACCAGTCAGACAGGGAAGACGCTTTTGCAGCCGACTTTATCGCCTCCATTCCATACCGTTATATGGGCCTGGCCGGGCGTGCTACTTATGCTTATAACAACAAATATCTGTTTGAAGCCAATTTTGGTTATAATGGTTCTGAAACTTTTGCGCCAAATCACCGCTTTGGTTTCTTCCCTTCATTTGGTGGCGGATGGGTAATATCTGAGGAGAAGTTTTTTAAACCCCTTACGGATGTATTTCAATTACTTAAAGTAAGGTACTCTTATGGATTGGTGGGAAACAGTAAAATCAGTGATACCCGGCGTTTTGGTTATCTCTCAACGGTAGGCGGTGGCAACGGTAATTATTCCTTCGGGCAAAATGGTACCGAACAAAATATTACCGGTTTGGATATTGGTGATTATGCTGTAAACGTAACCTGGGAAAAGGCCAAAAAACAGAACCTGGGTTTAGAACTGTCAATGCTGAACAGTGACCTTGCATTAACAGTAGATGTTTTCCAGGAAAACCGTACAGGTATCTATCGCCAACGCGGAGATGTGCCTAATAACGTTGGCTTGTTGTCATTGCCTTATGCCAACCTTGGCGAAATCCATAACCGCGGAATTGATGGGTCGCTTGCCTTAAACAAAAGAATAAGCAAAGATTGGCAATTAGGCTTTAGGGGAAACTTTACCTGGACCAGGGCAATTATTATTAATGATGCCAATGCCCCCTATCCATATCCTTGGCAACAACGTATAGGGCGTAAGTTTGGGCAGCGTTTTGGCTATACCGCTTTAGGTTTATTTACAAGTGATGCCGATGTGGCAAACAGCCCTTATCAAACCGGCACAAATAAAGCCGGGGATATTAAGTACAAAGATTTAAATGGCGATGGTAGGATAGATACCTACGATGCAGGGCCGATAGGTTATGGCAGTATCCCGGAAATTGTTTATGGGTTTGGCCCAACAATCAGCTACAAAAATTTTACCATCGCCGGTTGGTTTAAAGGAATAAGTAATGTTGATATATTCTTGAATGGGGATGGTTTTCAACCTTTTAGCCAAGGTGGCGAGCGTGGTAACTTGCTTGCACAAATTACAGACCGCTGGACACCAACCAATCCAGACCCGCATCCATTTTATCCGCGCCTTACTTATGGCAATGATAATATGAACTATGCCACTAGTACCTGGTGGCAAAAAAATGGTGCTTTTATGCGCTTGCAAACCTTACAGTTTAGTTATGATTTTCGGGGTACAAAATGGTTGCCGCACACAGGCATGTCAAACCTGAACATCTATTTTATAGGTTATAATTTGTTGACATTAAGCGGGTTTAAGCTTTGGGACGTAGAGCTTGGCGATGGCAGGGGAGCACAATACCCTTTGATAAAAACTTATAATATCGGCTTAAAAGCTTCTTTTAAATAATGAATATCATCAAATATAAAAATATACATATATGAAAAATACAGTCATAAGATGCAGCATGGTAATGTTAACCATCACACTGCTTTTTAGTACAAGTTGTAAAAAATATTTGGATCAAGTGCCTAATGACCGTGTTACCATAGAACAGGTTTTTCAAAAAAAGGGCCCGTCAGAGCAATACCTGGCCAACGTGTACAGTTATGTGGATGACCTTGCTGACCCAACAAACGATAACCCTTGGGTAGGTAACGCAGATGAGGTTGATGTAACCTGGTCTAAATACACCATCTATAATTTAAACATCGGTAACATTGGTGCTGCTAACCCCCTTTTCGACAAATGGAGCTATTACTACAAGGGTATCCGTTCGGCTACTTATTTTATGAACCATATTGATGGCAATGCAGAAATATTAGCCCTTAACGGCAAACAATTAATAGACCAATATAAAGCCGAAGCCAGGTTTTTGCGTGCGTATTTTTATTTTTTATTAATGCGCCAGTACGGCCCTGTAATCTTAAATGGTGAAACGGAATTGCCTGCCGATGCCGCTGCAAGTGACCTGCAATTGCCAAGAAGCACATATGATGATTGTGTGAATTATGTAAGCAGCGAGCTGGATAAAGCTGCTGAGTTATTGCCTCGCGTGCCTTCAAACAATGGCCAGGCCAGCGATATTCAATATGGGCGTGCAACCGTTGGTATAGCCTTGGCCGTTAAGGCAAGGGTATTACTGTATGCTGCAAGTCCGCTATATAATGGCAATACCGATTATGCTAATTTTAAAGGTTTGGACGGCAAACAACTGATCAATCAAAGTTTTGATAAGCAAAAATGGAAAAAAGCTGCCGATGCCGCTAAGGCAGTGATTGATATGGGCATGTATTCTTTATATAAAGACCCTTCAAATGACCCGGTTAAATCTTACAACGGTATATTTTTTCAACCTTGGAATTCAGAGCAGATCTTTGTAAGAAAGGCTAATAACCTGACAGGGTTTGACACCAACTCTATGCCAAGGCAAGCAGGTGGCTGGGATGGTATAGGCGTGACCCAAGAGCAGGTGGATGCCTATTTTATGACAGACGGACGCCCGATCCAGGAATCATTGCTTTACTCTGAAAATGGCTTTACCACCGTTAATGGTGTACAGGTGTACAATATGTACATGAAGCGCGAACCCCGCTTTTATGCTTCGGTTACTTACAACAACGCCATGTTCCAAGGTGGAAAAATGACAGCGGCAGCACCAATTTCTTTTTACGCAAGCGGACCAAATGGTAAAAATGGCCATCCAACCGATTGGACTAAAACCGGCTATTTAGTACGTAAAAATGTTGGCACACAAACAAATAATGGCTCAGGTGGCACTGGTACTCAACAAAACCGCCCCGAAATACTGTTTAGGCTTGGCGAGGTGTACCTGAACTATGCCGAAGCACTGAATGAATACGATCCTGGTAATCCGGATATCCTGAAATATCTTAACCTCATTAGGGAAAGGGCCGGCATACCACAATACGGATCAGTTAATTTACCTGTTCCGCCAAGCCAAACTGATATGCGTACCCGTATTTGGCAAGAGCGCAGGGTAGAGTTAGCTTTTGAATCTATACGTTGGTTTGATATCAGGCGCTGGAAAATTGCAGCTTCGGTTATGGGCGATATGCACGGTATGGATATTAACAAAGATGACAATACCTTTTATAAAAGGGTTGTTGCCAGTACACATATTTTCCGTGCACCTGCCTCCTACTGGTTCCCTATAAGCCAATTTGATATGGACAGGACCAGGTTAGCAGTTCAAAACCCCGGATGGTAATTGAATTTAAACGTATTAATTGAAAATTATGATAACTAAAAACATTTCAAAACAAATCCTGCTCCTGGTAGCGGTTTGTACATTCGGGCTTGGCTGCAAAGACAAATTAGATCTTTTACCAAATCAGCCGTTAGAGAATTATGTAAAGGTTTATATGCCCGAAGCAGTAAATGCGCCGGTTTTGAAAAGCTTTAGAATTACCGATAGCGTGCAAACGCTAACGTATGGTGCTGTTTTGGGTGGGAAAGACTATGCCACTGCAGATCTGCCAGTGACTTTCAAGGTTAATAAGGCGGTTGTTGATAGTTTTAACCTGGCCAATAAAACCAGCTATCCCCTTTTGCCTGACGGGAGCTATACGCTATCATCTGCAAGTGCAACCATTGCTAAAGGAAGTGTAAGTACAGCACCTTTAAGCATCGCCCTAAAAACAAATGGCGCAGGCGCTATGGATGCATTGAAGGTATATGTTTTGCCGGTAAGTATTGCAAGTGCCCCGGTTAAAGTGAATGAAGCTTTGCGTACCACTTTTTATATAATTAAAGCCCAGCCTGATTTTGCCAATTACCCTAATTATGACAGGTCAACCTGGACAGTTCTGGGCTTTTCATCTCAGGAGGCAAACGGTGAAGGGCCTAATAATGGCAGGGCAATTTTTGCATTAGATGGCAATACAGCAACTTTCTGGCATACACAATGGTCTGGTGCTGCTCCTGGGCCGCCACATTACCTTATTATTGATATGGGCTCGTCAAAAATTATGCACGGCTTATCATTTGTTGGTAGGCAGGCTGATGCAGGTGGCAAACCTAACGAGGTTAATGTGCAGGTAAGTCAGGATAATATTACCTGGACTAATGCCGGAACGTTCAACTTATTAAATAATAAGGACCTGCAAAAGCAGTTTTTGCCCAATGCATTTAACAAACCTGCAAGGTATTTTAAAGTGGTTATTAATTCTGCTTATAATGGTTCTTATACACAAATAGCCGAATTAAACGCTTTTTAATTAAACTGATATCCCATTAGCAGTAATTGCTGCTGATGGGGTATCTTTTGTTTATATAGTATTAATTTCAGTAACTTCAATTAAAGAGTGAACCAAAAATAGGTTTAAATAATTATATTGGGGTGTTGTGGGAAGGGAAGTAAAGAAGCCTGCACGGGTTGGCCTTGGCAAAGGGTTACCCGGGAAGGTAAAACACATTGTTACCGCAGGCACTACCAGATATAGTCCTATTAGATTAAAGCTGGAGGGCTACAAATCAAAAAAGATCAGCAGCATAACACTTGTTGTGAGATGAGTGTGTAAATAATTGGATGAAGCTTTTTCAAATAACAGACTATTACTTTTATCTCTTTCTCTTTCATTTTGTTGACCTTTTATTAGTCGACTTTCTCCAGAACGTGACAATTATAAAAACTAATTTTGTATTGACGGATTTATAAAGTTGAAGTTCTTTTAAAGCTGTTTCTGAAAATTGTACATTCCTCATTCAGAAAAGTTATTTTTAAGATAAGCTTCTAATTCTTCCATCGAAAAAGTTTTGCTTTTGCCTTCTTGCAATTCCTTGACAGAGGCTCGTAGTGAATTGAAATAAGCTGTATTATCTAAAACTACATCATCTTTAATACTAATTGTAATTTCTGATTGCTGATTGCTTTTTACCAATTCTTCAATTTTCTTAAACAGACTTAAATCAAATTCTGCCGCTGTAGTTTTAAATATAGCTTCCATATTTTAATTTCTTAACCAAAGTTAAATATTAAACAAATATTTTCCCTGCAACCCTTACCGCAACTTCAGAACCATCCGCAAAAAATGCTGAAAAAGGTTTGCCTTTTAAATAAGGCTCAAAAGCTGCACCATAAAGCGCTTTTATGTCCGATTCAAAAACAGCACTTTGAACTTGTCTGATTTTCCAGGAAGGATGCTCCACCTGATACTCCAGGGTTTTCCGGTCGTTTAATTTGTTGTAGCCCCAGTAATGCTCAAAAATAAATATTTCGGCGCTTTCCGGTTCCATCAGTTTCGCTTCGTCATTAACCACTGCACTTAACTTGTTCCATTGGTTTTTATACTTCCATTCGTACAAAAATTCGGTTTGCTGGTTTGGCAAAACAGTTAAGCGATGCTTCATGGGCATCGCTTGGTAATGTTCGTTGTATAAATTGTTGGCAACAATCGGGATGATATGTTTCGGCACAATTTCACTGATAAAAACAGCACCGCGCTTCCATTCCTTGCCATTAAAATGGCGGATGTAGAAGCGCAGGTTTACTTCTTCAAAATTGATGTGCCACGGCCATTTGATACCTAAAACTTTGGTGTTGAGGAACATAAAGCCAACTATGCTTACCAAAGCTTTCCCCTGCCATAAGTCTAATTCGGTTCCAACTGGCAGATACGGCTTTAATATTTCCGGGTCAACTTCATAATTCAGCATTAATAAATCTTTCCATTCTGCTAGCAAAAAACGGATTTTCGGAAGCTTCATTAAGGCTTGTAATATTTCATGGCTTCGGGGATACGGTTTTGAATATTCGCAATACGGGTTGCATCTGCCGGGTGCGTGCTCAAAAACTCGGGCTGTTGCTGTCCGTTTCCTTGTGCGGCCATCCTTTTCCAAAAAGTAAGCGCATTGTGCGGATCATAACCGGCCATTGCCATAAAAGTTAAGCCTAAACGGTCAGCCTCTGTCTCTTGTCCGCGGCTATAATGCAACAAAGCCAACTGCCCAACTGTACCGTAAGATTGATTGATAATGTTGACTAAGCCGGAAGAAGAACCGCTTGCAGCCACGCCAATAGCCGAACCTAAGCCTTGTGCCACATATTGCTGTGAAATACGTTCTGCCGAATGTTTGGCAATGGCATGCCCGATTTCGTGGCCCATAACCGTTGCCAGCCCTGCATCGTCTTTCGTAATGGGCAAAATACCACTGTAAACCGCTACTTTTCCGCCGGGCATACACCAGGCATTTACTTCTTTGCTGTCAATTAGGTTAAATTCCCATTTAAAATCGTATTGGTTGGCGTAGCCGTTATCTTTTAAATAACGTTCTATAGCAGCAGACAATCTGCCGCCAATACGTTTAACCCGTTGTGCATCAGAAGTATTTGTGATTACTTTTGTTTTAGGGTCAGACAAAAGCTGACTGTAACTTTGTGCTGCCGATTGATTAACTTCTGCGTCACTTACCGCTATAAACTGTTTACGGCCGGTAATAGGCACACTCGAACAAGCATTTAAAACGATTGTTGTTGCGATGATGATGATTCCGTGTAACTTTTTCATAACCACTTAAACTACTTTCTTCTTAAAAAAGTTTACTTTGGATTCTTTTCCTTTCATTAAACGTTCAATATTTTTTTGGTGCGTAACCAAAATCAAAATACAAATACACATGCCGTAAACGATGATGGAACGCACCGAAACATGAAAAATAAAGATGGTACTGAGCGGAAATGTAAAACCAGCCGCAATAGAACTGAGTGAAACATAACGCGTTATCAGCAACACGATCAGGAACACTAAAATACAAACCAACGAAGCCTGCACGTGTACGGCCAAAATCATCCCGGTTAAAGTGGCAATCCCTTTTCCGCCCCGAAAGCCGGCAAAAATCGGGAACAAATGGCCCATAACGGCAGTAATGCCTAAAGCCAATTGGTAATTAACAAATTGGACGGAGTGATGCGGACCGGTGATAGACATCCCAATCAAATAAGCCAGGTTGGTGGCCGTCCATCCTTTTAAAATATCAATCAGCATCACCGGGATGCCTGCTTTTTTCCCTAAAACACGAAAGGTATTGGTTGCGCCTGCATTTCCGCTGCCATATTCCCTTACATCAATACCATAAAAATATTTGCCGATCCATACAGCCGTAGGGATTGACCCTAACAAGTAAGCCAAAATCAGTGCAGAAAGGGAATATACGCTTATCATCTCAATGCAATGATAATAAAATTGCCTTGCAGACTGTTTTTAATTGCATAAAAATATTATGAAACTGCTTTTAAGCTTAGATCCAGGCTTTTAACCGAATGCGTTAAAGCTCCCGAAGAAATATAATCAACACCGGTTGTGGCATATTCGGCAATGTTTTCAAGTGTGATGCCGCCGGAAGCTTCGGTAATAAAACGCTTGTTGACCAATTTTACCGCTTCTTTTAATTGATCTATGGAAAAATTGTCCAGCAAAATTCGGTCGGCACCGCCTTCATCAATCACTTCCTGCAACTCTTTTAAGTTACGAACTTCAATCTCGATTTGTAATTTTCGGTTATGGTTGATCAAATATTGCCGTGCTTCTTTTATCGCCTGTTTTATGCCGCCTGCATAATCCACATGGTTATCTTTAATCAGGATCATATCGTACAAACCAAAACGGTGGTTTACACCGCCGCCAATACGTACTGCCCACTTTTCGAGATAACGCATTCCTGGTGTCGTTTTTCGAGTATCCAGCAATTTCACGCCGCTGTCTTTTACCAACTGTATAATCTGGTTGGTTTTGGTGGCGATGCCCGACATACGCTGCATACAATTCAGCACCAAACGTTCGGCTTTTAAAATGCTTTGCGCACGGCCTTCTGCATACAAAACAATATCGCCGGGTTGAATGTGCGCGCCGTCTTTCAGCAAAACATCAACTTTCAGCTCTGGGTCAACTGTCGTAAATATTTGCAGAGCCAGATCAACGCCTGCCAGCACGCCTGCTTCTTTTACCAGCAGTTTTGCTTTGCCTTGTGCTTCTGCCGGAATGGTGGCCAGCGAAGTATGATCACCATCGCCAACGTCTTCTGCCAGTGCCTGGTTGATAAAGTTTTGTATCAGTATTAAATCCAACTTACACGTATTTAAGAAATCAAAAGTAAAAATTTACGCGTATTTGTTAACCTTTTTCCGGCTCGATACGCAACTCTGTTAACTCCTGGCTGCCATTTGTGTTTTTAAGGGAATAAGAAATCCGGAAATTTCCGTTGGAAGTTTTAAGCTGAACTACGGCCAAACTCAGGCTCGGGTTGGTATTGATGCGATGGATCACTTTTACCGACAAGGGTTTATTGGCCGCAAAAAAAGCATTCAAAGCCGCTTCTGCCTGCGCCGGGCTGAATACTTTTTCGTCGTTTAAAATACTTAATTCAACACTTGCTGCGCATTGTTTGCCCAGCTCGTGCGCCTGGCCTTGCTGCAACAAAGCGGCAATTTTATCAATCGGGTCTGCTAAAAAAGCTGTGCTAAAAGAAGCAATGAACAGCAAAACAATCACACTATTTTTCATAACCGGTTGTTGTATCAAACTGTTTAGGCATAAAACTACGGTATTTTACGTTAGATTTTATACGTTGTTTTGATTATTCGTCCGTTTACTTATTCACGATCAAGTATATTTGCGCTGTGGAAAAAAATAAAAAAGTTGCCCTCATCATTTTAGATGGCTGGGGTTATGGCTCTGCCAGCCAATCAAACGCTATCCTTGCTGCCAAAACGCCTTTTTTTAATTATCTAAAGGAAAATTATCCCAATTCTACATTGGAAGCTTCGGGCGAAGCGGTTGGTTTGCCGGGCGGACAAATGGGCAACTCGGAAGTTGGCCATATGAATTTAGGTGCCGGAAGAGTTGTTTACCAGGAACTTGGCCGCATCCATAAATCCATTGCGGATGGCGATTTCTTTAAAAACCCTGTTCTTACCAAGGCCTTTGAATACGCAAAGGAAAATAACAAGCAAGTCCATTTGATGGGTTTGGTTTCTGATGGCGGCGTGCATGCGCACACCAACCATTTGCGGGCTTTGTGCGATTTAAGCCAGCAATACAACCTGCAAAAAGTTTTCATCCATGCGTTTTTGGATGGCCGCGATACCGATCCAAATTCGGGCATCAACTACATCGAAAACTTAGAAACCTACATCAAAAATACACCGGTAAAAACAGCATCAGCTATTGGCCGCTATTATGCCATGGACCGCGATAACCGCTGGGAACGCGTGAAGTTAGCGTATGATTTATTGGTGAATGGAATCGGAACACCGGTTAACAATATGGTTGATGCCATCCGCGACTCTTACCAGGAAGGCGTTACCGATGAGTTTATCAAACCGTTGATAAAAGTTGATGCCGAAGGAAAACCGGTTGCCGTAATTGAGGAAAATGATGTGGTCATTTGCTTCAATTTCCGGACAGACCGTGGCCGGGAAATCACTTCTGCTTTAACCCAAAAACCTTTCCCGGAGCAAAACATGCACCCGTTGAAGTTGAAGTATGTTACGATGACTTCTTACGACGAAAGTTTTAAAGATGTGGATGTTGTTTTTACCAAAGATGACTTGATCAATACTTTAGGCGAAGTTTTGCAGTATGCCGGCAAAAACCAGATCCGGATTGCAGAAACAGAAAAATATCCGCACGTTACGTTTTTCTTCTCCGGAGGAAGGGAAAAAGAATTTGCTAACGAAAAACGTTTGCTGGTTCCTTCTCCCAAAGTTGCCACTTACGATTTACAGCCGGAAATGAGCGCCGAAGGAATTAAAAACACCATTATACCGGAACTGGAAAGCGGTTGGCCGGATTTTGTCTGCTTAAACTTTGCCAATCCGGATATGGTTGGCCACACGGGCGTTTTTCAAGCCGTGGTAAAAGCCGTGGAAACAGTGGATGCCTGCTTAAAAGAAGTGGTTGAAACCGGTATCAAAAACGGTTATTCGTTTATCATTATTGCCGATCATGGCAACGCCGATTACATGATCAACGAAGATGGCTCGCCAAACACAGCGCATACTACCAATTTGGTTCCTTGTATTTTGGTGGACACCGATTACAAAGAAGTAAAAAGCGGCAAGCTGGGCGACATTGCGCCAACTGTTTTGAAAATTCTGAGCGTAGCTATTCCTGCTGAAATGAGTGGAAATGTATTGGTGTAAATCTTTTTTCCGGTTTGCAGTTGTTGCGTTGATTTGTTTTCTGGCTTCCTGCAAACCGGAAGTGCAGCAAAGCAAAAATTCGTATTTTGACCTGACTTCTTATTTCGGAGCTGAAACTAAAAAGCTAACGAACACCAAATTTTATGTGGTAAAAACAGTATCCAGAAATGGCGATGCCGAAACAAAAACCGTTAAAATTGATAACTGGCCAGGCGAACTTTCCGTTTTTTCGGAATCCAACATCAACAAACCTTCCTGGAGAAACAGTTATAAAACCACAACCAACGGCGCAATCACGATTTACAAAGCGTTGGAACCCGATTTAAAAACCAGGGAAATCATCCTGAAAAAAGAGAACAACAAGGTGGTTTACCTGATGATTTTTAATGTTACCAACAACAGTTTATTCCAGAATAAAGAAAAGCTGACGTATTATCCCGATTCGCTTTATCAAATTCAGCGAAAGCAGCACGTGCGTTTCCTCGGCACCAACGATTATTTAATTGAAGGGAAATTGAAGAAGCGGTAAGTTGTCAGTTTTTTCATGCTTCTTTTATGGCATAAAATTCAATGCGCCTTACTCTTGGTTATTTTGGCTAAAGCCCCTTGCATGTTTATTTTTGCCACGACCTAAAGGGCGTGGCAACTGAGAAACCCAATTAAACGGAAATAAAAAGAGAAACCTATTTCTTGCCCAGGTGTTGCAACTGTTCTTTGGATAATTCCAACAACGAAGCAATGTCCTGCCGTTGCGAATCGGCATCCAGCACTTTTTGAAAATCGGCAATAGAAGCCCGGAAAGCATTGGCAGCGCGGGCTTTATCATAAAAACCGGAGTTTTTAACCAGCTTAAACAGGCCGTAATCTTTGTAGGCAATCCCCCGGTTCTGGTAATTTTTTAGATCAGTTGGGTTAAGGGAAGCCGCTTTGGTAAAATCCAAAATCGAACCTAAAAAATACTTTTCTTTCTCGGCCGGTGTTACCA
>NZ_CALMAT010000020.1 GCF_937859865.1 uncultured Mucilaginibacter sp. | reverse complement strand
AGTTCTTTTTTCATGACAGCAACTTTATCCAGCACCGCTTTTTCTGCTTCTTTTTTAAGGGAAGCATTTTCTTCCAGCAATTGCTCCAGGCTTTTGGTTAAATCTTTCGGATTTTTTAACAATTCTTTTAGCTGACGGATTTCTTCGTTTTGCTGATGGATCAATTCTTCGGATTTAATTCCGGTAATCGCTTCAATCCGCCGAACGCCTGCTGCAACCGCAGTTTCAGAAACAATCTGGAAAAAACCAATTTGTCCGGTTGCTTGCACATGTGTTCCGCCGCAAAGCTCGATGGAAAACTTTTCGTCCATCGTTACTACGCGTACTACATCGCCATATTTTTCGCCAAATAAAGCCATGGCGCCGGTTTGTGAAGCTTCTGCGAAAGACATGGATTGAATGGTTACGCCTACATTTTCCCGAATCTTTCGGTTGACTACTGTTTCTATCCTGCTAATTTCTTCATCCGTAACTTTAGCAAAATGCGAGAAATCAAAACGCAAGTAATCTGGACTAACTAACGAACCTTTTTGGTTGACATGCGCGCCTAAAACTTCTTTCAAAGCGGCATGAAGCAAATGCGTTGCCGAGTGGTTATTTTCGATACTTAACCTCCTTTCCGGATCAACATAAGCCGTTAAAACATCCGAAGGATCTTCCGGCAGTTGATCTACAAAATGCACAATTAAGCCGTTTTCTTTTTTGGTATCTGTTACTGCAATAATTTCTCCATCCGGGAAAATCAAATCGCCGGTATCGCCAACTTGTCCGCCGCTTTCTGCATAAAAAGGTGTTTTATCTAAAACCAATTGAAACTGTTCTTTTCCTTTGGCTTTAACTTTCCGGTATTTTACAATATGTGCAATGGTTTCTGTTTCGGTATATCCGGTAAATTGTACGGTATCATCTTCTTTTAAGCTGATCCAATCTCCGGTATTAATTGCTGTTGCGGCGCGGGAACGGGTTTTTTGTTCTTGGAGGAGTTTCTCGAAACCTTCCAGATCAACATCCAAACTATTTTCCCGAGCCATAAGCTCTGTTAAATCGATAGGAAATCCATAAGTATCGTAAAGTAAGAAGGCAAATTTAGAATCAACTTCTTTTTTCGGAAAAGTAATACCATCAAAATCTGAATTTTGTCTTATATTAGACAATGGATTTTGAAGTGCAGCATAATTATTAAATCGTGTTAAACCATTCCCTAACGTCCTTAAAAATGAAATCTCTTCCTCCAAAACGACTTTCTGCACAAAATCTTTCTGCTCATACAAATTTGGAAACACATCTTTAAATTGTTCCGATAAAAGAAGCACCAACTGGTTTAAAAAAGGTTCTTTAAAGTTGAGGTATTGATAAGCGTAACGTACAGCTCTTCGTAAAATCCGGCGGATAACATAACCAGCTTTGTTATTAGAGGGCAATTGTCCATCAGCAATAGCAAATGCAATCGCACGGATATGGTCTGCCATTACACGCATTGCAACAGCATCATTCCAACCTTCGCCTTTTGGAACAGCATCACTAACATAAACTTTCCCACTTTTCTCCGCAATAAACTGAATCAGCGGCTGGAAAACATCCGTATCGTAATTAGAACTTTTACCTTGTAAAACACGCACCAAACGCTCAAAGCCCATTCCGGTATCTACATGTTTGTTGGGCAGCGGTTGCAGCGAACCATCTTTTAAACGGTTAAACTGCATAAAAACATTGTTCCAGATTTCAATTACCTGCGGATCATCGGCATTAACCAACGTAGCACCGCTCACCGCTCCCCGCTCTTCCTCACTCCTGTTATCATAATGAATTTCGGAACACGGTCCGCAAGGTCCAGTTTCGCCCATTTCCCAAAAGTTATCTTTTTTATTTCCGGGCAAAATATGGCTTTCGGGCAAAAACTGTTTCCACAAATCGTAGGCTTCCTGGTCTTTTTCCAGGCCTTCTTTTTCGTCGCCTTCAAAATAGGTTACGTACAGGCGGTCTTTATCTATTTTATAAACATCGGTCAATAATTCCCAACTCCAGTTGATGGCTTCTTTTTTAAAATAATCGCCGAAACTCCAGTTGCCCAGCATCTCAAACATCGTGTGGTGATAGGTATCAATGCCCACTTCCTCCAAATCATTGTGCTTACCGGAAACGCGCAAACAACGTTGTGTATCGGCAACTCTTGGAAATTTGGCTGTTTCTTCGCCCAAAAAAATACTTTTAAACTGGTTCATGCCGGCATTGGTAAACATCAGCGTCGGATCGTTTTTAATTACAATTGGTGCTGACGGAACGATTTGGTGTTGTTTGGAAGCGAAGAAATCTAAAAATTGCTGGCGTATTTGGGAGGAAGTTAACATTGGGGGATGCTGTTTTTATCGTATAAAATTATGTGGCAAAGATAGGGTTTTAGAGAAAGTTACAGAACATTGCAATTTCAACCTTCAATATACATGCTTCTTCTTTTACCACACATAATTATTCAATCGGGCTTTCAGCCCTTCCTTTCGTTCTTTTTGCTTGATCAAAAAGAACCAAAAAATCAAGACAAAACGAATCACCTCCGGGCGTTTTGTCGGGCCTTTCCGCACCTGGGTGCATACCTTTCTATCGTCTATGCAAAGTTTAAAAATGGTTGATAAAAGAAGTATTTAAAAAAACAAATGGTCGCTTTAAAGAGACGTTTGCAGGTAGCCACCCAGGAGCGGTGGGATGAATGCCGCCCGGAGGCGATTCGGCATTCTTGAATTTTGGTTCTTTTGTTCAAGCAAAAGAACGCACAAGAAGAAATTTGACCGATAAAAACAGCATTTTCAACTTCCCGCCAAACCATTAACTTTACCGCATGCCTTACAAAGAGAGAGACATCAATAAATTGTACTATACCATGGGCGAAGTTTCGGCCATGTTTGATGTAAACCAATCAATGATCCGTTTTTATGAAAAGGAATTTGACATCCTTCAGCCTAAAAAAAATAAAAAAGGGAACCGCTTGTTTACGCCCGAAGATGTGGAAAATTTGAAAATCATTTTCAATTTGATCAACGACCGTGGCTTTACTTTGCAAGGTGCGCGCGATTACCTCAAACAAAACGGCAGCGAAGCGAAAGAAAGCCAACAGGTGATCCAATCGTTGGAAAACCTGAAAAAGTTTCTGTTGGAAGTAAAAGAGCAGCTATGAAGTTGCCCGAAAATTCCGCTTTTTTGGTGGTTTACAATGCGCGTTCGGGAGCGCGGGCCGATGAACATTTTGACCGTTTACTGGAAGAAAAAAGCCACCAGTACAACTTCCGTTTCAAGGTTTACCGGATGGGAAATGACGAGTGCGAAAAACACATCCGGCAGGAAATTGAAAATTTTAAACCTGATTTTTTAATCGCTGCCGGCGGCGATGGCACCTTAAACATCGTTGCCAAAATTGCGCCCGATTTTGATTTGCCGGTGATGATTTTGCCTTATGGTTCGGCCAATGGCATGGCTCGAGAGTTGGCTATTCCAAACCAAATTGCGGCCGCTTATGATATTTTGGCTGATTATAAAATTAAGCCGATTGATTTGCTCCAAATCAACTGTTTTACTTGTGTGCATTTGGCCGATGTGGGTTTAAACGCGCGGATTGTAAAACGCTTTGAACAAGACCCGCGCCGTGGTTTGTCCACTTATGCCAGGCATTTGTGGCGCGAAATTTTCCTGATCCGTAGCAAGCGTTTCCAAATTGTTTATGATGGCAAACCGATCAAACGCAAAGCTGTTTCCATCACTTTTGCCAACGCTTCCAAATATGGCACCGGCGCCGTCATCAACCCAACCGGAATTATTGACGACGGCAAGTTTGAATTGTGCATTGTAAAACGTTTTCCGCTGTTAAAAATATTTTCACTGGCCTTTAAAATGTTCCGCGGCAATTTGCAAACCAGCGAATATTTTGAGGTAATTAGTTGCCGTTCAGCAAAAATAACCCATAAAAAAGGCATGGTGCTGCAGGTTGATGGCGAAGTGATTGGCAGGATCAGGCAAATTGAAATCAGCATCCAGCCTTTAGCGCTCAAGCTTCTTTTACCGGCTGTTTCTTAGCGCGTTTAAATTTTTCAAAATCACCATGCTTCTTTTATCGCCTATAATTTTGTCTGGCGATTGCTGATAGCCGATAGCTGACTACTGAAAGCTGATCGCTCTTCTCAATGCAGTTCGGCTTGGTAAACCATTTTTCCCTGAGCATTTGATTCGTCTACAATCCAAGCTTCGACCACCGTTTTTTGATCGGGTGAAAACCTCAGCTTAAAAAAACCTTTGGCCGCCAAAGCAAACTTGCCGTACTTGCCTTTGCGCACATAAGTGGATTTGGAAGCCGCACCGCTTACAATATAATCAACCTGGTTTTTAAAAATATGCTGCAAATTGTGCTCGTGCCCGGCGGCGTAAATTAAGTTGGGATGCTTGCCAAAAATAGCTTTTAAATTCTTGCGCAATTCCCGAAAACGCAGGTTGGATAAATCCTCCGGCGCGCCTATATATTTTCGGTAAAGCGGCAGCAGCGAACCCACAAACGGCAACGGCATAAAAGCTTTTTTTTTGTAAATAGTTAACGGAAAAAGGTGGTGTTTGAACTTAAACTTGCCGCCATGCAACGAGTAACTGTAAATTGGATAATGGCCAACCACCAGCACTTTTTTGTTTATGTTCCTATCAATCATCTCCTGCAACAACGCATAAAACTCTTGTTCCGAACCGGCAGAACAACCATCTTTTGCACCAATCGGCCGAAAACCGCGCTGTATCCACCACTGCGTATTGATAGCGATAATCGTTAAACCATCATTGACCGGAACTTCTTTTGGCCCGGGACAACCGTTGGAAGGCAGGTAAACGTTCTCGCCGCCAAACAACTTTTCCAGGTATTTTTCCTGCCGGATCACATAATCAAAACCATCGTCTTTGCCTTTGTTCCAATCGTGGTTCCCGGAAATAAAAATCACTTTTCCGGCATAATTTTTTACCGCTTCGTGGTGTTTTTGAAGTACTAATTCTGCGTCGGCACGCAGCCGGTCGCCTTTTTCGGGCAAACCGTTTGGGTAAACATTATCGCCCAAAAATATTACGGCCGAAGGATGCGCATTGGGCAAATGCTGCTTCAGCAATTCCATCAACGGATCCGGCCTGTAACGCGCAATATTACCCGAATCTCCAACTAAAATCACTTCAAAAACGGTATTGGCCATGTCGTGCTGTTTTTATCGGTAAATATTTTATCATTATTATTTGCAATAATAGTTTACTTATTAATTAATTTTAATACTATTGAGTTAATTATCTCTTTTACAAATGCTTTAATATTTATAAATGCAGTATAAATGCCTGCTGCTTATTGTATTTTTCCTGCTGTTTGCAAAAATAGCTGCTGCACAAACGGCGCAGGAACGGGAAATCGAAACCATTATTGAAGCGGCCGCCGAAAACCTGCCCGACGATTACGACTATTCGGAACTGGTTAACCAATTGAACAATTACCGCCAGCATCCGCTCAACTTAAACAAAGCTACAACCACGCAATTGCAGGATTTGCTGTTCCTTTCCGCACTTCAAATAACGGCTTTACAAAACCATATCCGCAATAATGGAAAATTGATTGACCTGCTCGAACTTCAAAGTGTTGACCTTTTCGACCTCGAAACCATCCAAAAACTGCTGCCTTTTGTAACCATTTCTGCTGATTTGGATTTTAATTTGATCAGCCTGAAAAACGTTTTCAAATACGGCAAACACGATTTTATCTTTCGTTATGGAGAAGTGTTGCAAGATCAAAAAGGTTTTGTGATTGCGAAAGATTCCAAACTTTCACATTATACCGGCAACAATCAAAAGTTGTTGGGCCGCTACCGTTTCGATTTTCAAAACCGCATCCAATTCAATTTTAACATGGAAAAAGATGCCGGGGAACCATTTTTTACCGGTAAAAACAGTACGGGTTTTGATTTTTATTCGGCCAGTCTGACTTTTAAAAATTTTGGTTTGATCAACAAGTTGGTTGTAGGCGATTATTCTTTGCAGTTCGGACAAGGTTTGGGTTTGTACACCGGTTTTAGTTTTGGCAAAAATGCAGATGCCACTTTAATTCCTAAAGTTGCCCGCGGTTTAACACCATATTCTTCTACCAATGAGATTAATTATTTCAGAGGTTTTGCCACAACTTTAAAATACAAATCGGTAGAATTTACGCCTTTTGTTTCTTACCAACCAATTGATGCAACTGTCCAAACTTCGGCAAACCCAAAATACATTTCTTCGCTTGGCACAACCGGTCACCATCGGACTTTGACAGAATTGGCTAATAAAAACGCAGCAAACGAGTTGACTTATGGCTTTAATTTAGATTACAACAAACGCAATTTAAAAACCGGAATTACAGCTTACAGCACACAATTTGAATACCCGTTACAACGACGTGCCAACAGTTACAATCAATATGATTTTGTTGGAAAAGAGTTAGACAATCTTTCTTTTTATTACGATTACAGTTACCACAATTTTTATTTCTTCGGAGAAACGGCCAAAAGTTTAGGCGGAGGCGCGGCTACGGTAAACGGCGTTTTAACTTCCTTTTCGTCCAATATTTCATTGGTTTTGTTACACCGAAATTACAATAAAAGTTACCGCTCTTTTTTCAACGAAGCTTTTTCTGAAGCAACCAATGCTGTAAACGAGCAAGGTTATTACGGCGGTTTAAATTGGAAGTTTTTACACCGTTGGAATTTTTCTGCTTATACTGATTTTTTCCGATTTCCATGGTTAAAATACCAGGTAAGCCAGCCCAACAGCAAAGGTTATGAGTTATTGGGAAGGCTGACTTACTCGCCAACGCAACGCTTTGTGGCCTATCTTAATTATCGTTTTAAACAGAAACAACAAAACAACGATAATGCAAAAATCAAAGTGCTGGACGAAGTTTCATATCAGGATTGGCGTTTGGACATTTCCTATCCAATTAACAAAAATATCACTTTGCGAAACCGTGCCGAAGTGGTAAAATATCAAAAAGGTTTGCCTGCTGCCGAATATGGTTTGATGGTTTACCAGGACTTGTTGTACAGGCCAAAAACAAGCCGAATTTCTGGTAATTGCCGTTTGGTCTGGTTTAAAACTGCCAGTTATGATTCCCGTGTTTACTCTTTTGAAAACGATGTTTTGTACAGCTACACCGTTTTGCCTTTGCAACATACCGGCTTCCGCACTTATGCAAACTTGCAATATTCTTTTAAAAAAAGTTTTGATTTATGGTTGAGGTACAGTGCATACTTGTACAAAGGTGAAACCACAGTTGGCTCTGGTTTGGATGAAATACAAGGCAACAAAAAATCGGAAGTGAGGGTGCAAGTTCGTTATCGTTTTTAAATATGAAACATACTTTTTTTGTGGCCGAAAGCCCGTTTGTGTTGTTGCTGATGCCTCTTTTATCGGGTATTTTTTTGGGTGTGCTTTTTTCATTTGGAAATGTTTTGCCTTTCCTGTTAAATGCCATTTTCATAATTGCATTTGCTTTTTGTATTTTAAATTGGAAATATGCTGATTGGAAAATTTACCGTAAAGCTTGGATTGGTGGCGTTTTAATCCATTTTTTTTTGTTTTTATTGGGGATTTTTATTGCCGAAAAAAACAAAGAAATCAACAACCGTAATCACTTTTCTAAACAAAAAGCAACAAGTTTAATCGTTACCATTATCCAAGAACCAAAACAAACCGGCAACATCGTTCGGTTTAATACTTGGGTTACGCATACTTCTTTTAATGGCAAAATTTTAGCGTCTTCCGGAAGTTTGTTGGTGGCGCTAAAATTGGATTCTTTGCAAAAAAACAATTTTAATTATGGTGATGAATTATTGATCCCAAATCAATACAAACTTGTTGATGCGCCTTTTAACCCGTCCGAATTTAATTACAAGTTGTGGCTGCAACACCAAAATATTTATTTTCAAACTTTTCTTAACCCAAACCAATACCAGTTAATTGCTACAAATCGGGGCAACTCAATTATTGCTGATGCACTTTTAACCCGAAAAAAGTTAGTTCGAAAGTATCAGAAATATTTGCGTGATCCTGATGCCTTGTCGGTTGCTTCTACTTTAATTTTAGGTTACCGTGCAGATTTAAGTGCCGATGTTTTACAAGCTTATTCTAAAACCGGAACGATACATGTACTTTCCGTTTCCGGGATGCACGTGGCGTTGGTTTATCTCATTATCAACGTTTTACTTCGGTTTTTAAACCGTAAAAGAAGCGGTGTTTTGCTCAAAGCATTCATATCCATTTTACTGATTTGGCTTTATGCTTTGATTACCGGTTTTTCGCCTGCCGTTTGCCGTGCTGCCGTAATGATTACGTTTGTAATTATTGGAAAAACTTATAACCGGCACATCAGCATGCTTAATATTTTGCTGGTTTCGGCTTTTGTGCTGCTGTTGTACAATCCAAATTTTATCACCGATGTTGGTTTTCAACTTTCGTATTTGGCTGTTGTTGGTTTGATTATCTTGCAACCGATCATCGAAAACTTATTACAATTTAAACACCAATTTGTACGTAGAATTTGGTCGCTTTTATCGGTTTCTTTGGCGGCACAATTGATCACTTTTCCAATTAGTGTATTTTATTTTCACCAGTTTCCGGTTTATTTTTTGCTAAGCAATTTGTTTATCGTGCTGCCTTCTGCCTTAATTATGTACATTGGAATTGCATTCCTTTTCGTTCCTGATATTCCCATAATTGCAAAACCGGTTGCATTTGTTTTGGAAAAAAGTATTGTTGGAATGAACCAAGGTTTAAGTTGGATTGAGCATCTTCCTTTTGGCAGTTGGAACAAACTTTGGATCACGGTTCCCGAATATTTGATTTTGTATAGCATCCTTATTTGTGTGTTTGCCTGGCTGGTGCATCGTAAAATTTTGTTGCTGCAAGTTGGTACTGTTTTTATCGTGCTTTTTTTAGTGTCTTTTTCTTACAAAAAGATACAAGCGCAACAGCAAGATGAAATTGTATTTTTAAACTTGCGTAGCAATTGCGGTATTGTTTTTAAAATTAGAAACGAAGCAGTTGTGCTAACAGACTTAAAAACTTCCGACAAAAGTTTTCAATATTCGATGCAGCCTTATTTGGATAGTTGTAAACTCACTCAAGTTAAATTGTTAAATCCAAATCAAAACTTTGCCAATACTGTTTTTAGCAAGCAAAATAAGTTAGTCCAATTTAAAAACAGATTGATTTTTGTGGCCGATAAAGATTTCGAACATCAATCTTTTCCGCAAAAAATAAAAGTGGATGCTGTTTTTATCACCCAAAATCCTAAAATTGGCCTCAACCAAATTTCTAAAAACCTGATATTTGATCGGCTGGTTGTTGCTTCTGACAACGGCGATTACTTTATCAAAAAAATAACCGAAGAAGCGGCTGCCGACGGCCGAAAAATAATTGTTTTGAAACGTAACAAAGCATTTCTATTGCAGTCTAACCTTCAAAATTAATGCTGCAATTAGAAATAAAAATTTAGCTTGCATCTTTACAAAAAGAATGATTACTTTATAAAAAATTAATTAAACATGAACATTTTCAAAAACGCAGCACTTGCTTTAACCCTTACCGCTATCGGTTTTACAGCAAGCGCACAAAAAAGCTTTACCGAAGGCGTGATCAATTACGATGTAAGTACAAACGGCCAACAGGGCGAGGCCAAAAGTTTCTTTAGGGGCGACTCTTCCTCCTATCAATCTCAAATGGGGCCGGCCAGTATCAATATTTTGTCAAATGTAAAAAGTAATTATATGGTAATTTTGGTAGATGTACCGGTTGCATCAATTAAAAAGGCGGCCGTTTTAACACCTGCAGATATAGAGCAAATGAAAGACACGGAACCAAATTATACATTTACACCAACAACGGAAACCCAAACTATTTCGGGGTATAACTGCAAAAAAGTGCTGGCCAAGGATAGCAAAAGCGGTTCAAATACTGATGTTTGGGTTACCAATGATATTACCGTCCCTGCCAATAATTCAACTAAATATTTTGCAAATGCAGGTGGCTACCCGGTAAAATTTACAGTTATGCAAAGAGGCCAGACGGTACAAATAACTTTAAAATCTATTACAGAAGAAAAAGTTAAACCCGGGACATTTGGGATTCCAAAAGATTTTGACAAGATAACTTTACAGGAATTAATGTCGATGGGTGGCGGAAGATAAGCTTTTTAAAAAATCGTTTTAAAACAAGAAAGCCTGAGGGAAATTCCTTCAGGCTTTTTTTGTTATTGGTCAAAATTTAATTTGTTACAAGATAAGGATCAAAAGTAAAATGATGATGATGATGGCGCCAACAGAAAGGTAAATACCGCCGCCCAAGCCGCGGGCCTGCGCTTTCATACTTTTCAGTTCTGATTTTAATTCTTGTTTTTGTTCTTTGTTCAGTTGCGATTTGTCCATCGCTTTAATCTCTTCCACACGCGTTTTGATCGCTTGCAGTTTAGCTTCTTTTTGTGCGTCGGTCAAAGTAATTTCTTTTGCAGCAGGTTCTGTAATTACGGTGGCCGCTTTTAACTGGCTTGCAGAAAATGTCAGCATTAAAGCAGTCGTCAATAAATAAACTTTCTTTTTCATAATTAAATTGATTTGGGTAAATGTGAGTTAAATTAATGCGAAAAGCAAATCATTTGTTTTTACGTTGTTTCAAAAATTAAGTTGTAAGTTTTCCAATCCGGCTTCAATTCCCGGTTCGGTTATTTCTTATTAATTAAGCACCGTAAAACTTAAAGTGCTGATTTTTGTTAAAAAGCAAATCAATAAAAACTATAATTATGACTGAAACACAAAGCATTGATCCGGATAAAAACACCAAAAGTGGCTACTTTGAAGTTGCGCCTGGTGTTTGGGGAATGAAAATTGTATTCGTAAATATTTACATGGTTGCCTCTGGCAGCCCGGACAGTAAAAAATGGGTGTTGGTAGATGCAGGTTTGCCACACTCGGCCCACAAAATACAAGCGCTTTTCGGGCAAGGGACAAAACCGGAAAACATCATTTTAACGCACGGCCATTTTGACCACCGCGGAAGTTTGTCGGAACTGTTAAAGATTTGGGACGTGCCGGTTTATGCACACGATTTGGAACTGCCTTATTTAACCGGTCTTTCTGCTTATCCTCCGCCCGACCCATTTGTTGGCGGCGGTTTGATGAGTTTGACTTCCCCTTTGTTCCCGAACAAACCTTTGAACCTGGGCGAAAAAGTACAGGCTTTCCCGGAAGAAGGCACGCCCGGGTTGCCTGGCTGGCGCATTATTTTTACGCCCGGCCACGCTCCCGGCCATATTTCTTTGTTCCGGGAAAGCGATCATGTTTTAATTGCCGGCGATGCTTTTGTAACTACCGTTCAGGAATCTGCAATTGCTGTAATGACACAGAAAAAAATCATCAGCGGACCGCCGAAATACTTTACTTGTGATTGGAAGGCGGCTGGGGTTTCGGTACGAAAACTAATTGGCCTGCACCCGCAAGTTGTTGCAACCGGGCACGGAAAGCCAATGATCGGAAAAGAGTTTAAAAAAGCCTTGCAACATTTAGGAAAGAATTTTGCAGAAGAAGCCGTACCAAAACATGGCCGATATGTAAAAGAAGCCGCGAAAACTGACATCGAAGGCGTAAAATATGTTCCGCCTGCGGTAAACAACCCGGTTATTACCACCAGTTTAATTGGGGCAGCCGCTTTAATTGCGTTTGCTGTGGTAGTAGGGATTTATAAGAAGTAAAATTTATACCGATAAAAGAAGCATATCTTGATAAAACAGGGTATGCTTCTTTTATGCCCTAAAAATTGGTATTTAACTGTTCAGGCTGATGGTAAAAGCAGCTTCGTAAACATGGCCGTGGCCAACGCTTTCAATTCCTGGTTTTTGTTGGATGTCAGTGGTTTGGCCTTCTGTATCTGCATAACCCAACCAAGGTTCGATGCAAACAAACGGGGCGCCCAGTTTTGCCCAAATTCCCAGATCTTTAAAATCTTTGAAACTAACCGACAAGCTGTGGTTGTGATTTTTACTGTGGATGCTTACTTTTTTTGAAATGATATTTTTGAAAACCAAGGCATCACGGTCAAACAAGTTTTTTGTTAGCCAAAGTTTTTGATCTTGTAAAGGAACCATTTCCGTTTCGCCGCTGATCAAACCTTTTTCCGAAAGCAAATGCGTTAACAAAGGCTCCGAAGTTTCAAATTCCAGGTAATAATCCTCGTATTGTTCGTTTGGGAAAAACGGGACATGAAAAGCCGGATGCGCGCCCATCGAAAAGTAAATGGTTTTGTCATCCTGATTGATTACTTTGTAGGTTACCCGCAAATCATGGCCGAACAAATCATACAAAATTTGAAACTCAAAACGGTAAGGATAAACCGCCAAAGTTAATTCGCTAAAAGGCAACGAAAACTTGGCGTGCGTTTCTTGTGCATCTACCAAAGCAAATTCCGATTCGCGGGCAAAACCATGCCGCTTCATTTGATAAGATTGCCCGTCAACTTGCAGTTCGTTGTTGTTCAAGCCACCCACAATTGGAAACAAATTTGGCGCATGCCAAGGCCAAACAGTAGGATCGGCCTGCCACAAATGTTCAGTTTGCGTTTCTTTGTTAAAGATGGAAATTAGCTCTGCCCCTTTGGTGCGGAAGGTAACTTTTAAATATTCGTTTTCTATCGAAGTCATAAACAGATAAGCTTTTAGTTAAAGTATTTCTGTTAAACCTACTAAACGCCGTATTTGTTTAAAGTGGAATTTGGTTGATAATTTTTAGGTGGTAAAAGAAGCATTGTGAAAATCTGATTTTTTATTGATTTAATAAAGTCAAAATTTGATGTGGTAAAAGAAGTATCTAAAAATATTCTCACAGTTCTCTTCTTCTTTCTTCGATCACTGTATCACTAAATGAACCTTTATAATCTTTTAAAGCCTCCTGGCTTTTAGCGAAAGAAAAATCATCCAAAGTCAACCTTTTTTCAGAAGAATTTTCCGTATCTTCCAAAAAAGTAACGATAACTTTTACTGGTTTTTTGGACTGAAATTCTTGATCCAATTTTACAATACCATTTTGGTAAGTTCCTGCTATTGCTATCATAAGTTTAATTTATAAATTCAAATATATAGATTTTAGTTAAAACAAATTTAAGTTATAATTTCAAAAGTTTACTGAATTTATGCCGATAAAAGAAGCATCAATAAGGATCAACGTCCACCCTAACCAAATTGCCTTTACTGATCTTCTCCGTTTGAAATTGCAGAATTGTTTCTTTCAAAATATTTTTCACCCGAACCATCGAAGTCCCTTCTTTCTCTACTTTTAAAATAATCGTTTTGATATAATAATTGCGGATGCGGCCAATCAATGGAAACTCTGGCCCGATTACACGGTCGCCAAATTGTTTTTTCAAAGCATTGCCTAAATATTCGGCCTGGTTTTGCAGCGCTTCGGGATGTTTGTGTTTCACATCAATTTGAATGACACGATAAAATGGCGGATACTTAAATTGCAAACGTTCGGTCATTTCCAGTTCGTACATTTCGGCATAAGCATTACGGATAACCTGGTCAATAATGCGATGGTTTGGATCGTAAGTTTGGATCACAACTTTGCCTTTTTTGCCGCGCCGCCCTGCCCTGCCGCTTACTTGCGCCAGCATTTGGAAACTGCGTTCGTTTGCACGAAAATCAGGAAACTTTAGCAAAGAATCGGCATTAACAATTCCAATTACAGTTACATCTGAAAAATCCAAACCTTTGGCCACCATTTGCGTGCCAACCAAAATATCGGTTTTTTTATCTTCCAGATCACTTAAAATATTTTGGAAAGACATTTTAGAACGCGTGGTATCCAAATCCATTCTTGCAATGCGTGCCGTTGGCAATAAGATCGAAAGTTCATCTTCAATCTTTTCTGTTCCGTAACCTTTTTGTTCCAAGTGAACAGAACCACAGGCCGGACAAACAGAATAAACATCATCTTTATAACCGCAATAATGGCAATGCAATTTGCCGGTACTTTTGTGCATGGTTAAACTTACATCGCAATTGATACACTTGGATGTAAAACCACAAGTTTTGCAAATTAAAAGCGGCACATAACCACGCCGGTTTTGAAATAAAATTGACTGCTCTTTTTTCTCCAAAGCGGCTTCAATATCTTGCATCAAAACGTTGGAAAAATGCGATTGCATGGTTTTATTTTTCATTTCCTCTGGGATGCTGATCACCTGGATTTCGGGCAAAACGGCATCGCCATAACGTACATTCAGTTCTACCAAACCGTACTTGTGCTGCTGCGCGTTGTAATACGATTCGAGCGAAGGCGTAGCCGAACCCAGCAAAACTTTGGCTTTGTACAACGTACTTAGAAAAATAGCGGCATCGCGGGCGTGGTAGCGCGGCGCAGGATCAAATTGTTTGTATGAGTTTTCGTGCTCTTCATCCACCACAATCAAACCCAAATTATTAAAAGGCAGAAAAACCGAAGAACGCGCGCCAAGCACCACGCGATATTCTCCGTTTAAAACCTTGTTCCAAACTTCCACGCGTTCATTGTCATTAAAACGCGAATGGTAAACGCCGATTTTGTTGCCGAAATATTGCCGTAACCGTTCGATGATGTGTGTAGTCAGCGCAATTTCGGGCAGTAAAAACAGTACTTGTTTGCCACTTTCGATCATCGCTTCAATCAAACGCACGTAAATTTGGGTTTTGCCGGAGGAAGTAATGCCATGCAGCAAAACCACATCCTTTTGTTCAAATTGCCGGTTAATTTGGCGGAAAGCTTTTTCCTGATATTCGTTCAGCTCAAACGTACTTTCGGTTCCGTCTTCGCTGTTAGAAAAACGGCTCACAATTTTCTCTTCCAACAAAAACACTTCTTTTTCTACCAAAGCTTTTAAAACGGCGGCGCTTACTTGTGCCGTTTCTTCAAGTTCGGCTTTGGTAACTTGTGGTTTTTGTTTGGCTAATTGCAGCAAGGCCAGCACAGCGTCCAATTGTTTTGGCGCGCGTTTTTCCAGCATTTCGAACAATTCTTTCAGTTGTTCCTGGTTTCGATAAGCAGGATTTAAGCTGTAAAAAGAGCGTTTTCTGGGTTTGTAACGCTCGTTCACTTCTTCGGCAATGTTGATGATGTTTTTATTAAACAATTGCTTCAAAACCGGCATCACCGTTTTTTGCCCCAACAGTTTGCTTACTTCGCTTACTTTTAGTTCGGGCTGAATTTGGAGCGCATCAACAATCAAATATTCTTTATCGTTCAGTTCGGTTTTATCAAACGGATATTCTTTGTTCAGTGTGATTTGCGTTTCGCTGGCCAACTTTAAAGCGGCAGGCAAAGCAGCGTTCATCACTTCGCCCAAATTGCACAGGTAATAGTTGGAAATCCATTGCCAAAAAACTAATTGCTGCGGAATGATCAAAGGTTCGTCATCCAAAATATCCATCAAATATTTGGCTTCGTATTTTTCGGGCGCCCTTTCGCCAAGCGACAAAACAATGCCCGTATAAATCTTGCTTCTGCCAAATTGTACCACCACGCGTTTTCCTACCGATACTTCTTTTACCCGGTCAAAAGGGACACGGTACGTATAATTTTTGGCGATGGGCAAAGGTAAAATCACCTCTGCGAAAATGGTTTTCTTTTCAACGTGGAGAGAATCTGATAAATCCAGGCTCATAGTTTTTTAAGCGCCCCTAACCCAAGCGTAACCCAACCTAAAATGAAAAGCAAACCGCCCAAGGGTGTAATTGGGCCAAGAAATTTGATCCAACCCGCTCCCAATAAATCCCTCGTCGCCAGCAAATAAAGTGAGCCGGAAAACAGCACGATACCGAAACTAAAAAAGTAATAGCTCCATTCTAACAGATTGTTGCCCTGCGGATTTAAGGTTGATAAAAACAGTATTGCAAAAACGTGGTAAAACTGGTATTGCACGGCCGTATGCCAAACTTCCAACTGGCCGGCATCCAATTTATTTTTTAATGCATGGGCGCCAAAAGCGCCGGTAACAACGGCCAACAAACCATAAATGGCGGCCGTAACAATAATTTGTTTGTTCATGATATACTTTTAAATATAAACAAAAGCAGAAATACTTCAAACCAAAAGCCGGAATAATCTATTTTTGTTGCAAACAGATGAGATGCGGCGGATTATCCTGATTGCGGTTTTTTTATTTATAACAGCCGTAATGGTTACTGCGTTTTATTTTGCCAAACTTAAACTTCCCGGGCAAAATACAACCAACGTTATTAACCAAATCCCGGAAGATGCGACACTTGTTTTTGAGTTTAAAAACGACGCGGAATTTTACGACCTGTTTAGGCAAAGCACCTTACTTACTTCTTTTATCGGGC
The DNA here is from genome assembly GCF_937859865.1 of uncultured Mucilaginibacter sp. Lineage (GTDB taxonomy): Bacteria > Bacteroidota > Bacteroidia > Sphingobacteriales > Sphingobacteriaceae > Mucilaginibacter_A. The sequence continues at coordinate 2,823 of NZ_CALMAT010000020.1, read as the reverse complement.
AAAAAAAGGCCAATGAGCTGCAATACCTACATCAGCATTTGATGAAAGAACCTGCTTTAAAAGCTGCTTTTAACAACCGCAGTATTTTTATTTCGCTGCATCCTGGAATTACTTCCGGCAATTTGGATATGCTGCTGCTGATCAATGCCGACGGCGCAAAAGATTTGCAACAGACGTTGAACGCACTGATTATCAATTCTAATGCTGCTTTTGAAACAGAAACAATCGGCAGCAAAACTATCCACGATATTACTTTTCCTGCCATAAAAGAAGCATTTTATTTAACTTATAATGACGGTATTGTGGCGGGAAGTTTTAACAAAGCTTTGTTATTGAACTTTTTAGACGAACGGAAGGAAAACAAAGTATCCAACCTAACGCAGCTTTCCGACCAGCAAAATAAAAACTCAATTGCCAATTTGTATGTCAATTATCAACGTTTCCCGGTTTTGTTTAAGCAACTTTTTAGAAACCAAAACGATGATTTTTTTCGTTTTTTGGCTGGTTTTCCGGCCAGTGCGGCACTCACCTTAAATTATAAAACGGATGCTTTGCTGTTTAACGGTTTCACCCAAAGCGATACTTCGGCAGCAAACTACCTGGATTTGTTTTTGAAGCAGCAACCGGTAAAAAACACGCTGAAAAATATTTATCCGGCAAACACTGCTTCGGCCGTGAGTTTTGCTTTTGGGAACCCGATAGGTTTTTTAAAGGAATTTGATGCTTGGCAAAACCAGGTGCATCAATCTAAAAAAGCAAATGCTTTGTTTAGCCAGATAAAAACAGAAACAGGCGTTTCCATTAAAACGGCTTTTCGAAAGCAATTGGACAGGGAATTTGCCGTGATAACAACTTCGGAAAGTGAAAAAATTGCGGTCATCAAAGTAAAAAACGGATCGGAACTGGAACCTTTTCTGCGTAACATCAGCGTTGATCCGGACAGCGAACGAACCCGTTTTAAATACGAAAACCTGCCTTATTACCTTTTGGGCGAACCTTTTGCACATTTTAAACAACCTTTTTTTGTGTTGATTGATAATTATCTGTTCTTGTCAAATTCTGAAAGCGGCTTGAAGCGTTACTTGGAAAATTACCACCAGCAGCATTTTTTGAGCGAAGACCAGCAATATTATGATTTTGACCAATTGCTGGCCGAGCAAAGTAATGTTTCGTTTTTTGTGCATCTGCCCAACTCGGTTCAAAACCTACAAAAAAACCTGCAACCCAGTTTCAGTAAAGTATTCGGACAAAAAAATATGGGCTGGAACAATTATTTTGCGGCTGCACTTCAGTTTACGGCTTCAGAAAATAAATTTTACACCAACTTTTGTCTTCGACAAAAAAAACTGGAAACCAATAAAAGTGATTCGACAACTTTGTAAAAACCTGAAACCTGATGCTTCTTTTACCACCTAAATTTCAACATCGGCATTTTCCGTTTTTTGTATCTTTGATAGTGCTTTAAAAATTTGTTCAAATGGAAGAAAAACAAACTTGGATTGTTGACCGACTTTTGCAAAACATGGGAAAAATGCACGAACTGGGCCGGCAACGTGCTTTTGAACTGGGCAACCCGTTTTACGCACAATTTGAGGAAGACGGCAGATATTGGCGTAAAGAATTGCCAACCGGCGAAAAATTTTTAGTAACAATAGAAATTATAACCGATGAAAACGATGTAGCCATAGAAATAAAAGATACGGTTATCAAAAAATTGGATAGTTGATGAAAAAGCCGGAACTTATTTTTGTGGCCGGATGTAATGCTGCCGGCAAATCTAATTTTATCCGCACAAGGTTAAATGACTTGGAAAATTTCGAGGTTTTGATGACTGATGTGTATAAAAGCCGTACAAAAGACCTTGCTAAAAAGGCTATTTATAAAGGTAAAAATGTTTTAATTGAAACTGTTTTTAATGATGCATCATTTAAAGATTTAATTGACGAGGCCAGAAATGCAGGTTATCAAACTTCAGTAGTTGTATTATTTTTAGACAGTATCCAACAATCAATAAGCAGGGTTGCATCTCGTGGTACACAACAAAGCGGTATTACCATTTCCGGAAGCAATGTCAGCATCAATTTTAACGAAAGCTTTAAAAATATAGCCATTTATTTTTTTTATTTTGACAGGTCTGATTTTATCTACACAGGAATTGGAGAAGTAAACCAGTTGATTATGAGCTTCCAAAAAGGAGAGCTTGACACTTACTATTCAAACAATCTGGAATATCCGCAAAAATTTGCTTCCTACAGTTTTCAAAAAGACCGGTTAAGCAAAAATGCTTATCAGATTATCACTTCTAATAAAGATTTTAAAAAGAATGCAGGTACAAGTCCCGAACCTTTTACAAAGTTCTAATGCTAAAGTTGTTAAAAACAATGTTAAACTTTAGCCATTTTTGATGCTTCTTTTATCCCCTAAAATTTATAAACTTTCTATTATCTTAAAAAGACACAGAACACACACATGCCAATTTTTATACGATAAAAGAAGCATCCTTATTTTTAGTGATTAATTTTATCGGCAGCAACTGTCAGCAAAACTTTTTGTAAATCTGTATCCTGGGAAGAAGTGCCTACCATCAGCTCAAACTGGCCCGGCTCAACTAAATACTTCATATCAATGTTGTAAAAAGCCAGCATTGCAGGTGTGATATTAAAATTCAATGTTTTGGTTTCACCTGGTTTTAAGTTTACCCGCTGAAAGGCTTTCAGCTCTTTAACCGGGCGCGTTACCGAGCTTACCAAATCCCGGATATATAATTGCACCACCTCCGCTCCTTCCTGTTTTCCGGTATTGTTTATAGTTAGGGTAAGCTGG
>NZ_CALMAT010000019.1 GCF_937859865.1 uncultured Mucilaginibacter sp. | reverse complement strand
CTGTTGTTCAGCATCCGTTCGGCACCGTTGCCAAAAGGCAAAACCAGCAAACCTTTGCTCCCAACCTTGATTTTGTTGGCCTCATCGTTCATCTGCCGGTAAGAAATACCGCTGCCAAAAAGGCTTTTTGCCCAACGGTTCATGCTTCCGGTACCGTTGATGCACAACAAAACACCGGTCCGCGTTTCGGTTTCGGTATAATTAACGTGGGCAAAAGTATTGACGCGCGATTGCGGATCGTAAACCGGCCGGTCGCTCACACCATAAATTACGCCCGAAGTTCCGGCCGTTGCAGCCACTTCGCCAGGTTTCAAAACGTTTAGAGAAAGAGCGTTATTTGGCTGGTCGCCAGCTTTGTAAGCAACCGGAATGCTTTTTTTAAGGCCTAATTTTTGTGCAATTTCCTGCTTTACCGTTCCGTGAACAGAAAAAACAGGTTGAATTGTTGGAAATAAATTTGTACTAAATCCAAAGTAGTTGATTACATCTTCAGAAAGGTTATGGCCGATGAAATCATAAAAAATACCTTCTGAAAGTGCAGCAACCGAAGTCGTGATTTCGCCCGTCAGCTTCATGGCAATAAAATCGCCTGGCAGCATTACTTTATCAATTTTACCAAATGTTTCGGGTTCGTTTTTTTTGACCCAGGCTAGTTTGGAGGCGGTAAAATTGCCGGGAGAGTTGAGCAAATGTTTGAGGCATTTTTCTTCGCCAATCGCTTCAAAAGCTTTGTTCCCGATTTCTACCGCCCTGCTATCGCACCAAATAATGCTGTTGCGCAACACGTTCTGGCCTTTATCCACCAAAACCAAACCGTGCATTTGGTAGGCAATGCCGATGGCGGCAATATCGGCAGGGCTGTATTTGCCGGAAAGGTTGCAAGCTAAAATTGCCTGCTGCGTATATGCCCACCAGGTTTCCGGCGATTGCTCTGCCCAGCCGGGCTGCAAAGAAATAATTTCTGCTTCTGCTTCCGGAAACTGTGCCGAAGCTAAAGTGCGCTGCGAAACGGCATCCAAAACAGAAACCTTGACAGAGGATGTGCCGATATCAATACCTAACAATAACATAATTGCAATGCTGTTTTTAGCAGGGTAAATTTGGTAACGAAAGTAATGATTTATCTGGTTTTTGTACCGGTTATAAATCTTTGTACCACAAACCTGTTTTTGTTAAAAAGCAAAAGTTTTATCAGGACTTTAAGAATTGATCAGCTAAACTGTTCTGTGCAATAAATCTTTTTTAAATGGATTTGAAAAAAATTTCAGAAATTTTATTGCTGGTTTTCTCATTTCAACCTTAAAAAAAATTAATTGCAGATTACAACATACACCAAATTTATTGTGCTAAAAGAAGTATTCTCCCAAAAGCATTTGCCGGTTTCCCTTTCAGTTAATTTCCTGCTTTTTTTCTGAAATTGCCCTATTCCGGCGTTCGCCTGCCCGGCAATTGCTGCCGGTGCTGCTGATAAACTTATTCTTTTTATCGCCGTAAAAACTGCCAAAACAACCATTTCAATATGAAAAAAAGCTTTTACCTGTTAGGTATTTTAGGCCTTGCTACCATAACTTCATGCAAAAAAGAGCATTATGGCGGCATAGACGAAAACAACTTTAAAAAAGTTGCGCCAAACGGCTTCGATTACAAAACCGCCAAAGATGTTGGCTTAAACCTTACTTTGCTTACCAACAACAACCAGCCTCTTGCTGCTCGCTTATTACACTTACAATACCGGCAACCCGCCTACGGCAACTTCGGGCGGAACCAATGCAAACGGTATTGATAAAATCACGATGGTTTTTCCTAACGCATCCGGTATTGGTTCGGGCGGCGCGTTAAAATCAGGCGACAAAGTTAAATTAGGTACTTTTAATGCCGGTACTACCATTGCCTTTGTTTTGCTTCAAAATGCTTGGACGGGCAGCGGCGTCAACCTAAACGCGCAAAAGTTTTATTCCGACAGCCAGTTGAACCCAGAAAGTACAAGTGCTTTAAAAAAGCATTCTATTGTTTTGTATGATGATGTGCACAAGCTTTACCTGTTTGGTTTTGAAGATTTGAACAGGGAATCATCTGCAACCAACCCCTACGGTTATGCTACGGACAACGATTTTAACGACCTTGTTTTTTATGCCACTGCAAACCCGATTGGTGCTATATCTCCCGTTGGCATCCCTCCGATTGACAAAGGCACCGACAGCGATGGCGATGGCGTTCCGGATGTATTGGATGCTTTCCCCAATGACCCTGCACGTGCCTACATCACTTATTTTCCTTCGCAAAATGGCCAGGCAAGGCTTGCTTTTGAAGACAACTGGCCTGCCAAAGGTGATTACGATATGAACGATTTGGTGATAGATTACCGCTATACTTTTGTTTTAAATGCCCAAAGAAACCTGGTAACTCTGCAAGGCGATTATAACGTTGTTGCTGTGGGTGCTTCATTCAAAAACGGTTTTGGCGTGCAATTGCCTTTTAGTGCTGCTTCTGTCAAATCGGTAACCGGGCAAAAAGCCGTTAGCAACTACATCCAGTTTGCCAGCAATGGTGTTGAAGCCGGACAAACGAACGCGGTCATCATTCCTT
>NZ_CALMAT010000018.1:68217-122769 GCF_937859865.1 uncultured Mucilaginibacter sp. | reverse complement strand
GATTATATCCAGGCCAAAAAATATTACGACAGCACATTACTTAACCTTTCGCCGCTGTATCCGGGCTATCAGCAAATCCTCAAAAAAGCCAATAATTTGCAGTTGCTTGCCAGCCGTTACCAAATTATTTCCCGCCAAGATACCTTGCAGGCTTTGGCCAAATTAAAAGAGCCAGACCGTATTGCCCGCATCAATTTAATGGTAGACCAGGACGCCATACAGCAGCAAAACGCGCCCGTTACCATAGACCCGGCAACTAATGCAGGCAATGTTTCTTCTACGCCAAGCCGCAGTTCCAGCTCTTTTTACTTCTACAACCCGGATGCGGTAAACCAGGGCATCGCCGCTTTTATCCGTGTTTGGGGGAAACGAAAACTGGAAGACAACTGGCGCATCAGTTCGCGCGTAGCAAATTTGACCTCTACCAATCCGAATGCGGTAAACGACCCGGATGCTGCACAACCCATCCAAGCACCAGCACTTGCTACACCCGGCGCTGGAAACTACCGGCAGGAATTGTTGAACAGTATTCCGCTTACGCCTGCTTTGCTGGAGCAATCCAACACCATTATTTTTAATGCTTATGCCGATATTGCCGGTTTTTATAAAGATATTTTGAGTGATGAAAAGGAATCGGTTCAAACTTACGAGTATATTGTTAACCGCTTTCCCGACAATCCAAACTTGGCCGTTATTTATTATAGCCTTTACCGCTTGTACAGCAATGCGCACAACGAACCGCAGGCCGAAAAATACAAAAACCTATTGCTGAAAAACTACCCGCAAACGCAGTATGCACAAATTATTTTAGACCCGGACTACAGCAAAAAAATGCTGACCGAAGATTCCCGCCAAAATGCTTTTTACAATTCCATTTATGATTTGTACCGAAACCGGAAATACGATCAGGTTATTGCCCAAACAGATTCGGCCCTAAAACTGAACCCACAAAACCGCTTGGCCCCGCAACTGGCTTATTTAAAAACCATTGCGCAAGGCCATCAGCAAAAGCTGGATCCTTTTCTGCTGGAACTGCAGCAAATTGCCGCGCAGTATCCAAAAGATGGCCTGATTACGCCTTTGGTAAAACAACATTTAAATTTTATCAAAGAAAACCAGGCCGCAATTGCCGCGCGCCCTTTTGCAATTATGGACAGCGACCCGAACGATATTCCTTTTTCGCAAGACCGTTTTCAGCAGCAAACAATAGCCTCAAACCCGGTTGTTACGCCTGCTCCAGTTCAACCTAAAGCACCGGAAGTTTTGGCTGCGCCGAAAAGCAATAATTCAATCAACATTCCGGCTTCCTCTTTAAACAACAAGCTCAGTGTTACTTTGCCAACCGACACCAAAAAAACAGGGGTAAAAGAAGCATCGCGTATTTTTACTTTGTCCGATAGTACCGAACTGTATTTCGTTATCAACGTTAACGGCGCGGCTAATTTAGCGCCTTCGCGTTTTGGCATCGGTCAGTTTAACCGCGCCAATTATCCTGATACGCCGCTAAAACACCAACTGAAAGAAATCGGCCAAACCAACCAGTTAATTTACACCGGCCGTTTTTATTCTTTGGGCGAAGTAAAAGATTATGCACGCCGCATTGCACCGCTTTTGCCGGAAATAATGAAAGTTCCGGCAGAGAAATATAATTTCTTTATCATCAGCCGGAAAAATCTGGATAAATTAGCCGATTCAAAATTGCTAAACAGCTACTTTGAATTTTATCAAGCTAATTATCTGTAATGCGATATAAAGAACCTGCTAGGGACCAAGTTTTTCGCCGCTACACACTCAACTTTTGGAAGTTGGTAGCCGGTGTATTTTTCTTTTTTGTTTTACTGTTTATGGCCGTTGCCTTCCAGTTGTTTGGCAAATTGCCCTCCTTTCGCGATCTGGAAAACCCGAAAAGCAATTTAGCAAGCGTTATCTTTTCGGAAGATAAACAAGAATTAGGAACGTATTATGTTCAAAACCGTTCGAATGTTACTTATCAGGAGTTATCGCCAAACGTAGTCCATGCTTTAGTTGCTACGGAAGACACACGTTTTTACGATCATTCCGGTATTGATTTCCGGCGCATATTCTCTATTATTTTTTATAATTTAATCGGGAAAAAACAAGGCGGAAGTACAATCACGCAGCAATTAGCGCTCAATTTATTTTCGGAACGGGCTCATAACCCTTTTAAACGGATTATTCAGAAGTTACAGGAATGGATTACGGCCGTAAAAATCGAACGTAATTATACCAAGGAAGAAATTTTGACGATGTATCTCAATACGGTTGATTTTGGTGCCTACAATACTTTCGGCATTAAATCTGCCGCGCATACTTATTTTAATGTTACGCCTGATAAATTAACGCCCAACCAAGCCGCACTTTTGATTGGTATGGTAAACGGCCCGGGAATTTATTCGCCGATCAATCATCCCGATAACGCCCTTAACAGAAGAAATTTTGTGTTGAAAAGGATGGCAGATGAAAAGTTTCTAAGCGAAGGACAGGAAGCCGAAGAAAAAGCAAAACCTTTAGGATTGAATTTTAACCCGATTGACCAGAACGATGGTTTGGCCACTTATTTCCGTTCTGTTTTGAAGAAAGATGTCCAGAAAACATTGGCCGATCAATCCATAACCAAAGGGGACGGAACGCCTTATGATTTGGACCGCGATGGTTTAAAAATCTATACCACCATCAATTACCAAATGCAGGAATATGCAGAACAGGCGCAAAAAGAGTACATGCGCGATTTGCAAAACCAATTTAACGCACATTGGAGAGGACATAGTTTATGGAAATCTATTGATGGTTTTAAAGATATTTTAGACCAAGGCATGAAGCGTTCTGACCGTTACCGGATGTTGAAAGACCAGGGAAAATCAGACCAGGAAATCAAAACTGATTTTAACACGCCAACTAAGATGAGCCTTTTCACCTGGAAAGGGGACATGGATACCATGATGAAGCCAATTGATTCCATTGTTTATACCAAACTGATTTTGCGCAACGCCATGATGTCTATGGACCCAACAACCGGTTACATCAAAGCTTGGGTTGGTGGCGATAATTTTGAGCATTTTAAATATGATCAGGTAAAAATGGGCACTCGGCAAGTTGGTTCTACCGCTAAACCTTTTACTTATGCAGTGGCGATAGCAAATGGCATGTCGCCTTGTATGGAAGTTCCGGTAGAACCGGTTACCATAGTTACGGATGGTAAATCATGGACACCTTCTTCTCCTGCAAAAGATAACATTTACAGTTCTTTAAACCTGCGCAAAGCTTTGGCTATCTCGCACAACTGGATTGCAGCCAAAATGATGCAGGAAGTAACTCCTGTACCTGTTGTCAACCTCATTAAAAAAATGGGCGTAAATAGCTCAAACCTACAACCATATCCTTCTATCGTTTTGGGAACTTTTGATGCTTCGGTTTTCGATATGACCGGCGCTTACAGTGTTTTTGCCAACCATGGTGCCTGGACGGAACCGATTTATCTATTGCGTGTGGAAGACAAAAACGGTAACATTATTTTTGAACGCAAACCAAAAGTTGTGGTTGCTATGGACGAGCAGACAGCTTATGTTATGACTTACATGCTGAAAGGCGTAATCCAGGAAGGCACCGGTTGGCGTTTAAGAAGCAAATACGGTTTAACCAACCCGATTGGCGGCAAAACCGGCACTACACAAAATAACTCCGACGGCTGGTTTATCGGCATCACGCCGCAATTGGTTACCGGCGTTTGGACAGGTTGTGAAGACATGCAAATCCATTTTAGGACAACAGAATTAGGAGAAGGCGCCAATACAGCTTTGCCAATCTTTGCTTTGTACATGAAAAAGGTTTACGCCAATGCCAGCCTCGGTATTAAAAAGAATGTGGATTTTGATCCGCCGAAAAACGGTGTCAGTATTACGATGGATTGCGGCGCTTACAGCCAGCAACAACAACAAAGTACAGAAGTAGATAAACAATTAGGCTTTTAAGCGTTTACTAATTTTATACCGATAAAAGAAGCAAGCGTTGTTGGGCATGAGTAATTTCGATTATAAGGAAGCATTAAAAGCGATTCCGCACAAACCCGGCGTTTACCAGTACTGGGACGACGAGAACACGATCATTTATATTGGCAAAGCCAAAGACCTGAAAAACCGGGTCAGTTCCTATTTTAACAAAGATGTTTTAAGCAGCAATGGCAAAACGAAAGTGCTGGTTTCCAAGATCAGGAAAATCACATTTACCATTGTTGATACCGAAATTGATGCCTGGCTTTTAGAAAACAGCCTGATCAAAAAGCACCAGCCGCGGTACAACGTGCTGCTGAAGGACGATAAAACGTATCCGTGGATCGTTATCAAAAATGAACCTTTTCCGCGTATTTACTGGACGAGAAGGATCATTCGAGATGGTTCAAAATATCTGGGCCCATATGCCTCGATCAGCATGATGCATACTATTTTGGATTTGATCCGGGAAACTTATCCGCTGCGGACTTGTAACCTGCCACTTACCGAACCCAATATTGATGCCGGGAAATTTAAGGTTTGTTTGGAATACCAACTTGGAAACTGCAAAGGCCCTTGCCAAAAATACCAATCAGGCGAAGATTATTTAAGCAACATCGAGGAAATTAAAGATATTTTGAACGGTAAAACAAGCTCCGTTGTAAAGCAACTGAAAGAGCAAATGGAACAGGCCATCGCGGAACTGAATTTTGAGTTGGCGCACAAGCTGAAAAGAAAGTTCGAATTGCTGGACAATTACCAAAGCAAATCCACCGTGGTTAATTCTTCGATTACTGATGTGGATGTTTTCAGTATTGCTTCCGAAGAAAAATACGCTTTCGTCAACTTTTTGAAAGTGATGAACGGCGTCATCACTCAAACACAAACTTTGGAACTGAAAAAACGCCTGGACGAAACGGATGAAGAATTGCTGACTCTGGCCATTTCCGAATTTCGTACGCGTTACAACAGCACTTCAAAAGAAGTTATTGTTCCGTTTGATATTACGGTTGATGAAGGTTCCAACATCCGTTTTACCGTTCCAAAGCTGGGCGAAAAGAAGAAACTGCTTGATTTGTCGCAAAAGAATGTGCAGTTTTTTAAACGCGGAAAAATTGACCAGTACGAGAAATTAAACCCCGAAGTCAGGACGGAGCGTTTGTTGACGCAAATGATGAAAGATTTGCGTTTGAACCAATTGCCGCGGCATATCGAATGTTTTGATAACTCTAACTTCCAAGGTTCTTTCCCGGTTTCGGCCATTGTGGTTTTCCGGGACGGAAAGCCTTCCAAAAAAGATTACCGTTTTTTTAACGTAAAAACAGTAGAAGGCCCGAACGATTTTGCCACGATGGAAGAAGCCGTTTATCGGCGTTACAAACGTTTGCTGGAAGAAAACCAGGAATTGCCGCAACTCATTATCATTGATGGTGGAAAAGGGCAGCTTTCATCTTCGGTAAAAGCTTTAAAAAAGCTGGATATTGATAAAAAAGTAACCATCATTGGTATCGCAAAACGGCTGGAAGAATTGTATTATCCCGGCGACCAATACCCGATGTACTTAGACAAAAAATCGGAAACGTTAAAAATCATCCAGCAATTGCGGGACGAAGCACACCGTTTTGGTATCACCGCACATCGTAAAAAACGCAATAAAGCAACGATAGCTACCGAATTGGAAAACATTCCGGGAATTGGTAAAACTACGGCTGATAAATTGCTCACCTATTTTAAGTCGGTAAAAAGAGTACGCGAAGCTTCGCAAGAGCTGTTGATGGAAGTGGTAAACAGCAAACAAGCTTTAGCCATTCACGATTTTTTTGTACAAGAAAAAGCCCCGCAAGAGTAATCTTGCAGGGCGATGCTTCTTTTATCGGGTAAAAATTGGTGTGTTAGCAAACCCAAAAATCCCGTTTGTAATATTAAAGGATGTTGTAAACGGCAAACAAGCTTTGGCAACCCATAATTTTTGGTACAAGAAAAAGCCCCGCAAGAATAATCTTGCAGGGCTAATGCTTCTTTTATCAGGTAAAAATTGGTGTGTTAATACTGCCACAAATCCTGTTCGTAGTTCAGCAAAGATTTTTTGATCTTTTCCGATTCGTACAGTTTGTCAATTCCTTGTGCGTAATCTTTAATCCGTTCATCTTTATCGTTAGATTCTTTTACAATGTAACTGGAAAAAATTCGCTTCATAAAAATATCATCAAAGCTTAAACCGGTTGCATCGTTGTGGCGGTTAACTGCTTCTTTGGTTACCAAAATATTTCTCGCCTCCGGGAAGTAGATCCAAAAAGCCGGCTGGTAATCTAAGCTTAACCCGCCTGCACGCACTCTAATCAACGGCGCAATACCAATAATCCGCGGTTCAAAAACAGAGCGTTGTTTATCAAAAATCCAATCTTCTTTAATCCTGAACTTTACAACACTGTCTGGGTTAAACTCGCCCATTTGCATTCTGGAACCTGTTTTTTCACCGGTGTTTTTATCAAAAGTATCAATCATTACACTGTCTGCCATTTTTGCCATTGCTTGTTTTGGTTTCAACAAGGCAGAAAATTCATCACCGTTCGGGTCGCCTTTACTTGGGGAAGCATCATAAGCATTCAATTCGCCTTTTTCAATCGCATCCATCAAAATATCAATCAAACGTGCTTTTGGTGAAGCTAAATACTGGTTCATCCGTTCGCGAACGTCAATTTCACGCCAAACCCTTTTTGCAAACGCAACGTCAGCTTCGCGCAAATATTGGTAAGGCGTAACCTTTGCGTTGAGAATGCTGGTCTTTTTGTAATAGCCGTCCTGTGGTTTGTAATAGCCATCCGGCGGACGCACAAAAGCCTTAACATTATTAGTATCTACCAACGCCTGAGATTTGGCAGCAGCTGCAGTTTGCTTTTTAGGCGTAGTCCTTCGGGTAGCCGTTCTCCTGCGCGTTTGTGCGAAAGAACTTACATACAGCAGGCATAAAACTAAAATAACCAGGTTCCTTTTCATCCTTTTTTTAATTTGCAATCAATGAAATTGGGTCTAAACCACGTTGCGTACCATCTGGGCCAACAGCAATAATATTATCAAAAATCACACGCGAGCCAGGCGTAATCGTAGCCAAGGACGACTTCATGGCACCGGAAAGTTCGCTTCCAGTACCGGAAGTGGTAATCGCATCCTGCCGGGGCTTAATAACCGTTAACGAAAAACGGGTAACATTAAATTTAGCATCAAAATCAAAATTCTCCAACCTTGCAAAAACCCTATCTTGCGCTTTGATATTTCCTGCTGCAACTGCACCACTGCTCTTACCGGCAAATTGTGCTTTTGGGTCAGGGATTCTTTTTACGCGAAATTCCTGAACACCTAAAACCTGGGTTTTACCGGGAGAGGTTTCGCCGGAAACCGTGATTTTAGCCGTAGTTCCAGGTGAAGAAACCGTAGCTGTAAATTTTCCGGCAGAACCACTAATAGAACCGCCGCTGATGCTTAAATGCAGTTTTTCTTTAGCAATACCAGGGGCCGAAACCGAAACCGGGTTAGGAACGCCAACATACAACACATTCATTTTATCCGGGGAAACTACCGCTGAAGGCCGTGCAACCTGATAGGTTTGTGGAGCAGTTTTGTACTCTTTTATCGTACCGTCGTTCTGTTTTACCCTAATGCTGCCCACCCAGGTATAAACACCTTCACGAGCCGTACTTACCGTATATTTTCCCCTGCCTGCTGCTGTTGATAATTTGGCGCCGTTTACTGCAATATCCGGGTTTGATTTAGAATCTGATGCTGTTAAAAACACTTCGGCAGTATAAGGCTGGCCGGCAACTACATAACTGCTTGGCGCTACTGCAACAGCTGAAAACTGATCCAGGTTAACTACTGCCTGATCCATTTTTCCAAAAATCCTTTTAACCACGTCCGACTCGGCATTTTTGGTGTCCGTTTGGATTTTTGTTAAAACCGTCATTGAAGCAGTAAGCGGTGTGCCTTCGCCAAAATTAATCTCTTCCCATCTTTTTTTGCATTCAACTGATTTTACAGGATCCTGTGCTTCTAAAGAAAAGGTTAACCCTGCGCGGTCTTTTGGGTCAACCAATGCAATTAATTTCTCACGAGTTTCATTGATCTTGTTTTTCAGCTTTAAACCTTCGCCCTGGTTAACCATGTAGCCCGGAGAAATATCCAAATTTGCCCTTTCAACCAAATCGCCTGATTCTTCGCTATAACCTTGTCCGGCTTTAACAAAATGATCTTTAATTTTTTCTATATAATTATTTAAATCTTCTGCTATTGCCCGGGCTTGCACCGCTTTATCGTAAATCGGCTTTGCCCGTTGTGGCTCCTCTTTCAGTTTGGTGTTTTCAAAAGAAGTGAATAATTGGTTAACGCTGTTGTTTACATTGTTTTTAGAAGTATTTAAACTGTCGTTTATATTTTTAAATGCATTTAAAATTGTGTCCGAGACATTCAAGGCCAGCATCGCAAGCAATACCAAATACATGATATTGATCATCCGCTGCCTTGTCGTTTCCTTACCTCCAGCCATTTGCTATTGTTTTATCTATTGGTGTAGTATTTATGTTATAATTTGTTTAGGAACGAGGCTGGTTCATCGCTGATAACATGTTTCCATAAATGTTATTTAAAGAAGACAGGTTTTTTGCCAAGCGACCTACTTCTTCTTTGAAAGCTTTAGAATCGTCTAATGATTCGTTAAAGTTTTGCATCGTTAAAGAAACATTTTGGTAAAACTTGTTCATTGATTTCAGGTGTGCGCTCGAATCCTGCAGCTCCAGCTCATATACTGCGTTTAAGGCAGATAAATTTTTGGCCAGGTTGTTTACCTGGTCGTGGTAAGCTTTAGAATCAATGTTAGAATTTGCCATTTCGTTCAGGTTTGCCGAAGCTTTCTCAAAAGAAACACTCAATTTATCATAACCTGAAGCAGCAGTTTTCAATTTAGCAGCAAACTCATTGGTAGCAGCGCCCGCATCGGCAACGTTAGAAATCGTTGATACTTTATCGCCAAATGTCCTTAATCCGTTGCCTAAACTGGAAATCAATTCCGGGCCGATTTTTGCATCGGCCAGCATTTTATCCAAAGCAGCAGTTGATTGTACCGGAGCAGCAACGGCCTGTGTAGGACGGGCAGACACCTTTGGCATTTCGCCTGTGAAATCTTCGCTTAGTTCAGGATAAACTCTTTCCCAAGCCGGATCTTTTGCCGGTGGAAAAAATCCTGTTAAAAAAAACAGGAACGCTTCAACACCCAGTCCCAATCCAATCATAATGTTACCATAAATTCCGCCTAAGTGAAGGATTTTAAATAACGCACCCACAATTACGACGCTTGCCCCCCAAGAAATTGCTGTGTGCAACCAGTCGAATTTTTTCTTTACAGCCATAGTAGTTTTAATAGTTTTTGTTTTTAAACGTAGATGATATAATAGTTCAATTAGTAGTTAGAGCGTTTGTCTTTGATGTCCCTGCCCAGGAAATGGGTTACGCAGCGGAAACCAATGTAAGATTTTGCAGTATCCTGATATTCATAACCGCGGGTAGAGTTTTGGAGGAAGTAGCCAATATCTTTCCAAGAGCCGCCGCGCACCACTTTGCGTTTCAACACTTCCGGATCGCTTGCTTTAGCTTCGTAGTTAAAAGTCGGGCTCATATCGTGCACAAAAGTAGAAGCAGCTTCATCATAAGCAGAAGCTGTCCATTCTGCTACGTTTCCGGCCATATTGTACAAGCCGAAATCATTTGGAAAATAAGAGTGCACGCTTACCGTATAATAACCGCCATCGGAGGCATAATCGCCACGGCCGGGTTTAAAGTTGGCCAATAAACAACCTTTAGAATTTTTGATATACGGGCCGCCCCAAGGATAATCGTTACCAATCCGGCCACCGCGTGCTGCATATTCAAATTCTGCTTCGGTTGGTAATTCATAAGGCTGACGGTGAGGAATACCGCGCGCATCTTTATACGCATCGTTATAACGGCCACGCCAAACGGTATAAGCACGAACCTGGCGCCAGGTAACACCAACTACCGGATAGTTTAAATAAGCCGGGTGCGAAAAATAACCTTGTACCATTGGCTCGTTGGCCGCATAAGAAAAATCGTTTAACCAACATAAAGTATCGGGATATACAGGAACGGTATCCCGCAAAATAAAATCTGAACGTCTTTTTGTTTTGTCGAAACGGTTGTTGGATGCTTCGCGCAAAACCATCAAGGCGTAATTGTATTTTAATAAGCGAACGTCAATTTCGTTTTTATCAAAAATGCGGTCATCGCCCTGGTAATACATGCCTTGTAATTTAGATTGATTGGCACTTGCAGCAGCACCTGCCTTACCTTTTCCCCTGCCGCCGTTAAAAACCGGGTTTTTAGCTACGTAATTCCAGTTGATGTATTTTTTGCCGCTTGGGTCGGGCTTGGCGTTTTTGCCGCCTGGTTTGTAGTAGTATTTATCGTCTTGCAGGTAATTGGTGATGGCGATAGAATCGCGCACCTGGTTTACAAATTCTTTGTATTTGGCATTGGAAGTTTCGGTCTCGTCCATAAAAAACGGAGAAACCGTAACTTGTTTGTTCTGGGCAGTTTGGGCAAAAGTTACGTCCTGATCGGTTTGGCCCATCAAAAAACTGCCGCCTGGAATATAAACCATCCCGTAAGGCTGTTCTTGTTTAAAAGCTTTCCCGGAAACACCCCTTACCTCGCCCCTGTCGCCTCCGGAGGTTTTGCAACTGTTTAAAACAGAAAGCACCAATAAGCCTAATACACCAAAATAAAAGTTTTTCATTTTCAAATCCAAAGTATAAACAACTCGGTTAAAATTAATGCAATAACTAAATTTAAGGTAAAATATTTTCTACTGATGCTATTTTTTTCATCACAAAAAAATATTTTATCGTTATAAAATTAACCAAACTATTCATCCTTGCAATACTAATATGATGAAAATTAAATATTGACAGCTATACACATTTTTAGTGCATAAAAACAGCATGGTTTTTTGATTTCTTTACGCAGGTTTGGAAGCTAAAGTTTCGTAAATTATATGGTTTGCATTAATAACTGCAACAAACAAAAATTATTTTATTTGTTGGCCTGTTTTATATACTGCTCGATCGCCATCGTCATGGATGGTGCCTCCGGAACTGGTGCTGGGATGTCCAGGACCAGCCCTTTTTCGATGGCTGCTTTATGGGTAGTAGCGCCGTAAGCGGCTATGCGTGTGTGTTTTTGTTCGAAATCGGGAAAGTTTTTATAGAGCGACTGGACACTGGAAGGGCTAAAAAAAGCAATGATGTCGTAAAAAACGTCTGCCAGGTCAGATAGGTCGCTGCAAACCGTGCGAAACAAAACGGCAGGTGTAAAATTATAGCCGTTGCTTTGCAAAAACTTTTGCGTTTCTTCCGCCGCCACATCAGAGCATGGATACAAAAACTTTTCGTTGGTGTGCTTTTTTAAAACCTCGGCCAGGTCTGCCGCGGTTTGCTTGCCAAAAAATATTTTTCGTTTTCGGTACTGGATGTATTTTTGCAGGTAAAGCGCAATAGTTTCCGAAAGGCAAAAGTATTTCATCTCTACCGGAACCTCAAAACGCATCTCTTCACAAATCCTGAAAAAATGATCGGCAGCGTTGCGGCTGGCAAAAATCACGGCAGTAAAATCGCCCAAAGCAATTTTTTCTTTTCGGAATTCTCTGGCCGGTACGCCTTCTACATGGATAAAAGACCGAAAATCAATTTTTAAATTGTATTTTTTGGCCAATTCTGTATATGGGTTTTTATCTGAATCGGGTTTAGGTAGCGTAACTAAAATACTTTTTACTTTCTTCAATCTTTCAGCGTCAATCTGCATAAGTAGCTGTATTTCTTATAATTTTAAAGCTTTCACCAAAATAAAAACAGGGCATAGTTCGAGGGCACAAAGATAAATAAATAAATAAACTTTACTGAATCTGTACACCGAAAGAATGTTTATACTGCTGCGGATGTATTGCCAAAACAAAACTACCACGATCAGCAAGCCAAATACCAGTAAAACGGCAAGTTTTAAGCTGTCGGCAATCAAACCAAAACTGACGACCAGTGGCAAACTGATAAAAGTGAGGTTAAAATAAGTGAGGTAAAGCACCGAAATATATTCTTTAACCAAACTGCGGATATTAAATATCAGCCCTAAAATCCGTAAAACCACAATTTTGAGGATAAAAAAAACGATGACGGCAAAGGTGAAACCAAGGTAAAGCTGCCAGCCGTTGTCTACATAATTTCGGTTGTAATAAGCCACTACCTGAAAAAACAGCAAACCGATGGTTGCCCCAAACAATAAAAACAGTAAAATAAACGACCACGAATTGATGAGGTTTTCTTCTTTAGAAAATTGAGAAAGCACCCTTTTACTGTAAAACGATTCTATAATATCAGCGATGGATTTGTTTAAAAAACGGTTGAGTATGGCCAGGTACAAAAGCAAGCCCAGCATCACGGCCAGCATCCAACGGTCTCTGAAACTGCGCGGTTTGCCGGTTTGCACTACTGTTTTTACCGGCTTAAAATGCAGGTCTAAAAATGCGTAGCCAGTGTACAAGTTGGCTTTGATAACGCTGTCTATAAATTGGTTTGCGCGGTTAGGGTCAGGCGGCGTGATAAAAAAACGGGCAAGCGAATCGGAACGAAGCTGTTGCTTGACTAAAGTTGCAGAATCTAAAACGGGGGCTTCGGCTTCAACCAAAGTATCCGCAACGGCTGTTTGTGCAGATGCTGTTTTTACCAGTAAAAAAACAAGGAGCAGGATAACCGTTAAACGCATGAAATATTTTGGGCCGGATCAAACGGGCATTTTTTCTGCCACAAATTTACCTCAATATTTTTGGATTGATGACCGTTCTGCCGCATTTATCTGTGCCAACTGGTGCATACTTTCTTTCAAATCCTCATACAATTTTACAAACAAGCGGTAATAATTGCTGTAAACCTGGTGCTTTTCGGGGTTTGGTTGGATAGTTTGATTGGTTTGCGCATTGTCCTTCAACCTAAAACCAATAAACTTTCCGGTTTTGATGGCCAGAAAAGCCGCACCAATTGCCGATGCATCTTCGGCCTGCACTACGGTTAATTTTTTGCCGATAATATCGGCCATCAATTGCACCCAAACCGGCGAAGCGGTAAAACCACCGCTTACGCGTATTTCTTCAATTTTTTCTGCGGATTGATTGAGCGCATCCAATACGTGGCAAATGGCAAAGCAAACGCCATCCAAAGCAGCTTTCAAAAAATTGGCTTGTGTGTGCAAAGTTTTAATCCCAAAATAAACGCCGCAACTGTTGCTGTCCCACAAAGGCGTCCGCTCTCCTGTTAAATAAGGCAGAAAAAGCAGGCCGTCGTTTCCGGCTGGTACTGTTTTTATCGCCTCAAATAATTGCTCATAATCTTTTGCTGCCAATGCTTCTTTTAGCATAAACTTTTCGAGCAGCCAGTTCAAAATTAAACCACCATTATTGATGGCGCCGCCGCAGATATAGGTTTGTTCGTCCAAGATGTAATTAAAAGTCATGGCTGTAAAATTGTACAAAGGCTTGTTGCTGGCCATGCGCACGGCGCCGCTGGTCCCAATAGTTAAAGCCGCGGTTTTGGGTTGATTTGCACCGCTGCCCAAATTTGCCAAACAACCATCGTTGGCACCAATCATCCACCGCAATGCTTCTTTTATGCCTAATATTTTGGTGATGTCTGCTTTTAAATCCTGGCGCATGTAACTGGTGCTTACCGGTTTTGAAAGCTGGTTTGCACTGATTGCGGCAAGTTTTAAAGCTTCTTCGCTCCAGCAAAATTTTACAATATCAAACAAACCAGTTGCTGAAGCAATGGAATAATCAATTTGAAATTGGCCAAATAACCGAAACCAAACCAGTTCTTTAATGGATATAAATTTGGCAGTTTGCTTGAACAAATCTTTCCGGTTTTCCCGGAACCAAATGATCTTAGTTATTGGCGACATCGAATAAATGGGCGTTCCTGTATGTTCGTACAGGTTTTTTCCTTCGGGAGAAGAACGAAGCTGTTCTGCAATTGCCGCACTTCGCGTATCGGCCCAATTGATCATGTTGGTAAGCGGTTTGCCTTGCGCATC
Organism: uncultured Mucilaginibacter sp.; assembly: GCF_937859865.1. Lineage (GTDB taxonomy): Bacteria > Bacteroidota > Bacteroidia > Sphingobacteriales > Sphingobacteriaceae > Mucilaginibacter_A. The sequence goes on along the minus strand of NZ_CALMAT010000018.1, from coordinate 108,622 downwards.
AACCAAAATTAAACTGTGCATTGCGCTGCTTAAACTAATAGCCTGCGGCTGGCCTAAACGTGCAACAACTTTTTGGATGCAGTTTAAAAAACCTTGCCAAATCAATTCCGGGTCTTGTTCGGCAAAACCAGTTTCTGCTGGCAACATCGGATAATGGACTTGCGATGAATCAATTGCTTCGCCATCCAAACCTACCGCAACGGCTTTTACGCTGCCCGTCCCAATATCAACGCCTAAAATATATGGTTGCACTATAATGCTGTTTTTATCGGGTAAAATTAGAAGTAATTTGTAATTATATTTGAACGATATTTAAACAGGATGGACAAAGAATTAGCACTGATAATTGCTGAAATGCTTATCAAACAGGATGAAACAAACGCACAGGTAAAAAATGTTGGAGAAAGGGTAGATAACGTTGCCTTAGAATTAAAGGAAACCAACATTATCCTGAAAGATTTTATGGCCATTTCTGTTAAACAGTGGGAGCAACAGCACAGGTTTAACGAAACTATCGTGGGCGAATTGAAAAGTATCAAAGAAGTCCTTTCTACTTTTTCGCAGTTAGAAAACAGGTTGAAAGCGGTTGAGGAACGCGAAAACAAATTTGAAAGCCGATTGGCTAATCTTGAAAAGCTGCTTAAAGCCTCCTAAAGTGCTACCTTTGCCGTTATGGCCGGCATTTACATCCACATCCCATTTTGCAAGCAAGCCTGCCATTATTGCGATTTCCATTTCAGTACTTCTTTTAGGTATAAAAAAGCGTTGTTGCATGCTTTGCGGCAGGAAATTGAGCTGCAAAAAAGTTATCTTGGAAACGAAACCATAGAAACGATTTATTTTGGCGGAGGAACGCCTTCGGTACTGGAAACTTCGGAAATCAATGCTTTGCTGGAAACGGTTTTCGCTAATTTTTCGGTAAAAGCAGATGCTGAAATCACGCTGGAAGCGAACCCGGATGATTTGAATCCGCAGAAAATCCTCAGCTTAAAACAAACGCCAATCAACCGTTTTAGCATTGGTGTGCAGTCTTTTTTTGATGAGGATTTGTTTTGGATGAACCGCGCCCACCAAAGCAAGGAAGCTTTTTATGCCATAAAAGAAGTACAAAATGCTGGTTTTCATAACATCACAATGGATTTGATTTACGGTTATCCACTGTTGACAAACGAAAAATGGCAGTATAACCTGGAGCAATTTTTCGGACTGCAAATTCCGCACCTTTCGGCTTATTCCATGACGGTTGAACCACGGACTGCGCTTGCTTCTTTTATTAGCAAAAAAAAGCAGCCGGAAATGAACGACGACCAAAGCGCGGCGCAGTTTGAGTTTTTAATGGATGAAGCCGAAAAACATAGGTTTGAACATTATGAAATCTCTAACTTTAGCTTGCCCGACCAGCATTCGCGCCACAATTCCAACTATTGGGAAGGCGTAAAATACCTCGGAATTGGTCCTTCTGCACATTCTTTTAACGGCAAAACCCGGCAATGGAACGTGGCCAACAACCAGCAATATTTGGCGGCAATCCGTCAAAATAATATTCCTTTTACTTTAGAGAATTTATCGCAGGAAGACCGGCTGAACGAATACACTATGACGGCTTTGCGCACCAGCAAAGGTTTAAATTTAATCAAAGCCGATGGGTTAATTGCTGGCTCATCAACCCAGATTTTGATGGCAGCAAACTCATTTTTAGAAAAAAACTGGCTTGCAAAAACCGATCAAAACTTAACCTTAACCCTTGCCGGGAAACTGTATGCAGATCATATCGCTGCACAATTGTTTATTTTCCCTTGACCAGAACTATGGCCTGTTTAGATTTATTTGCCATGCTTCTTTTACCACCTAAAAATCATTGTCTTTTTTGTGGTTTTTTTGAAACCCGTCCGCCGGGTTTTCTTTTTGTCAGCATATTTTCAAAAAACAGTGCTGGCATTTTAAAAAAGCGGTTTTGTATAATCTTTGTTGTGTTAAATTAAAGTTAATAAAATGGGCTTCAACTTATCACAAATAGACAAAGTAGATCATATTTCAAAAGAAGACTTTGTAAACAATTACCTGATTCCGCGCAAACCACTGGTCATAAAAAAAGCGACAGAAACCTGGCCAGCTTTACATAAATGGACTTTTGAATATTTAAAAGAAACAGTAGGCGATAAAGTTGTCCCGCTTTACGATAGCTCAAAAGCTGATCCAACCAAACCGATCAACGCTTCGGCTGCCGAAATGAAGTTTTCGGATTATATAGACCTCATCCAAAACAAACCAACAGATTTAAGAATATTTTTATTTGACCCGATAAAAGAAGCACCAAAATTATTGGAAGATTACCGCTCGCCAACAGATTTGATGGGCGGCTTTTTGGACAAATACCCAAACATGTTTTTTGGCGGAAAAGGTTCGGTTACGTTTTTGCATTACGATATTGATTTAGCGCACATCTTTCACACGCATTTTAACGGCCGCAAGCACATCATTTTGTTTGATTACAAATGGAAAGAACGTTTGTACGGATTGCCGTTTGCCACTTATGCTTTGGAAGATTACGACATCGAACATCCTGATTTTGAGAAGTTTCCGGCGTTGAACGGGATTGAAGGACAGGAAACGATATTAGAACACGGCGAAACCTTGTTTATGCCAACCGGCTACTGGCATTGGATGAAATATTTGGACGGCTCTTTCTCCATTTCGCTTCGTGCCTGGGACAAATCATGGGCCATCAAAGCCAAAAGTTTGTACAACCTGACCATCCAACGGAAGTTTGACAACCTGATGAAAGCCCGTTTCAAAAACAAATACATGGACTGGAAAGAAGAAATTGCCATCAAAAGGGCCGAAAAAGCACTGTCAGAAGACCTGCCGAGGTAATTGGTTTGGTCATAGCCTTTTTCTTTTTCTGCCATAAACAAATCATACTTCTTTTACCGGCTTAATTTATTAGTTAAGTTTACGTTAATTTAGCAGTTCTTTAACCCAATAAAATGAGCTTTATCCTGAAACCGGTTGATACGGTTGATACGATTGACCCGATAACTTTTCAAAAAGAATACCTTGCCAAACGCAAACCGTTAGTAATAAAAGGTTTGACCAAAAACTGGTCTGCCCGCGAAAAATGGACGCCGGAATACATGAAAGCTGCCGTTGGCGATAAAACGGTTCCGCTTTATGATAATTCTAAAGCTGACCCTTCCAAACCCATTAACGCCTCGGCAGCCGAAATGAAGTTTGCAGATTATATTGATTTGATCAAAACGCAACCAACTGAACTGCGTATTTTCTTCTTCAACATTTTTAAACAAGCGCCGCAACTGCTGAATGATATTGTGCTGCCAAAAGATCTGATGGGCGGATTTTTAGAAAGCATGCCGGCCATGTTTTTTGGCGGATCAAACTCGGTTACGTTTTTGCATTACGATATTGATTTACCGCACATTTTCCATACCCATTTTGGCGGAAGGAAACACGTGATTTTGTTTGAGAACAAATGGAAACGGCGTTTATATTGCATCCCGAATGCCACTTATGCTTTGGAGGATTACGATGTTGCCAACCCGGACTTCACCAAATTTCCGGCGTTAAAAGGAGTAGAAGGCCAGGAAGTTTTCTTAGAACATGGCGATACGTTGTTTATGCCAACCGGTTACTGGCATTGGATGAAATATCTTGATGGCTCCTACTCGTTAAGTTTGCGTGCTTGGGATGCTTCCATCAGTCGTAAAGTAGCAAGTTTGTGCAATTTGGCTTTAAAAGGCGGCGTGGACAGTGTTTTGAAGATGGCTTTAAAAGCGCCTTATGCTAAATTTCGCGAAGAACTGGCCATAAAACGGGCAGAAAAAGCATTGGCAGCAGGAAGCCCCCGGTAAATGTAGAGACGTTGCAATGTAGAGACGTTGCAATGCAACGTCTCTACCGAAAACCCAATTACAATCGGAAATACCAATTTACCGGTGCTTCATCACCCCAACCTGTTCACAATACTCCAAAACCGGGCAAGTAGAGCAATGCGGCAAAACGCCGGTACAAATGTGTTTGCCAAAAGGCATCAGCAAACGGTTCACGTCAATCCATTTTTCCTGCGGAATGGTTTTTTGCAGGAAAAGCATGGTTTGTTCCGGCTGCGTTGTTTGCGTAATTCCCCAGCGGTTAACTACGCGGTGCACGTGAATATCCACACTAATTGCCGGTAGTTTCGCGGCAACACCCAAAGCTAAATTGGCACATTTCGGCCCTACTCCTTTTAGTGCAATTAAATCATCAAAACTAGCTGGCAATTGGCCATTGTATTTTTCGATTGCAACTTTTGCGATGCCCAGCATGGTTTCTGCTTTTTGCCCGGGGAAACTACTACCATATAGCAACTGCGTTAAATTTTCATGTGGTAAAAGAAGCATGGCTTGCGGCGTTCGTGCCTGATCAAACAAACGCAGCGAAACCGGAATCGTAGTTTCATCCATCGTTCGGACAGAAATAATGCAGGAAACCAGTTGCTCAAACAAAGAAGTAAAACCGCGTTCGTACAACTCAAACATCGCCGCTTTTGGATATTTGGCTATGGCTTGTTCGATGCGAGTTAGGACGGTTTCGAGGTTGAAGAGGAGTTTCATGAAGAGGAAAAACCTGGTAGCGGAAATTGTTTTTATCGTTTTGTATGACTAATAACAATTCATCTATAAGCCATTAAATAAAATCTAATGCAGAGACTTGTATAGGTTTACCACTAATACCATAAGTGGCAAGAATCAAGAAACCCTAATTTAAAAAAAAGACCAGTCATCTCTGACAGGTCTTAATTCTTAAACTTGGTTACGTTGTTCTAAACAAGAGGCTTGACCAAGCATCACAAAACAAAAATAATTATATTTGTTTGAATGACAAAATATATAGAGTGGAGTTCGGTAAATTCAAAAGGTATTTTTCAACGTCAAGGGTAAACAGATATTTAATTGCAACAGGCAATTCAACAGAAAAAACAGTCAAATTATACAAGGCAAACCTCAAAGTGGCGCAGGTGTTTCACCCGCTTGTTTGTATTCTTGAAGTAGTTTTACGAAACACATTAAATAACGTTTTAACCTCCCATTTCGATGACCCTAATTGGATCATCAATCAAAAGACAGGATTTATGTCTGACCCAACACTACGGTTTACCCATAAGCAAACAGGACAAGTTATAACAAACGATTTTTTAAAGCGTGAAATAGCTAAAGCCGAAAAACGGCTTCAAAATACAAGAACCCTTATCACAAGTGGTAAAATAATTGCAGAACAAACATTTGGATTTTGGAGTGATTTGTTTGAAGTGCATCATTATCGGCTTTTAAAAGGTAAACCGATACAGATATTTCAAACGTTGCCATCGGGATATGGCAGAAAAGATATTAAAGACGAATTAGATAAAGTAAGGATATTTAGAAACCGAATTAACCATAATGAACCTGTTTGCTTTAATGGTAATGTTATAGATTTTACAGAAACATTAGCGGTTTACAATTCAATCATCAATTTACTTGAATTGATTGACCCTGAGCTTTTAAAACTTATATCTAACCTTGATATGGTTCAAGAAACAATTGATAAAGCTCAATCAATATAATACCTGTTCAACTCGAATGATCAGCCACAATCTTCCATTCGCCCCTAATTCTTCTCAGCCAAAGTGTAAAAAATCCTTGTGGCTCATCGGCTTCGCGTTTTAGCTTCCATTCGCCTAAAACAAACGCATTTTTTAAATCTATAACATTAATTTGCAAGATGTTGAAAGTCAAAATTCCCATGGCAGAATCGTCCGGATAACTTTTTTTATAGTTTTCGAGTGTGGTTTTCCAGCCGTATTTGGGTCCGTTTTTGCCCACAAAAAGCAACGAATCCGATTTCCAGTAACCTTGCATATAGCCATCTAAATCGCCGCGGTTCCAGGCCAAACGCTGCTTTTCCAGCAAATTTGAAATCGCCTTTTGGTCTTGGGCAAAAGAAAAGGCTGCTAAAAGAAGCATCAGGTTTAATAAAATCAACTTTTTCATTCTCTAAAAATAGCATTTAATCGGTTAAGCTTTAGCTTTACATTTTAACTTTTATTGAAATGGAAAAACAGGTTTTATGCTTCGGCGAAGTTTTGTGGGACGGTTTTGGCGCGGAGAAAAAAGCAGGCGGCGCACCCATGAATGTGGCGATGCACCTTTTACAGCAACAAATTCCAACTGAAATGATGACACGGATTGGCGAAGATGATTTAGGCGAAGAACTTCTCGTTTATCTGGAAACGCAAAAATTTCCAACGCAATTCATCCAACGCGACCCGGAATTGCCAACCTGTTTGGTTACCGTTCATTTAGATGAAAACGGGCACGCCAAGTACACCATTCCGCAGCCGGTTTCCTGGGACAATATCCAGCCCGAAAAAATAGGGGTAAAAGAAGCATTTCCGTTTGAGATGATTGTTTACGGAAGCTTGGCCTGCCGCACACCAACAAGCTTAAACACGCTGCTGCTGTTGCTTAAAAACCACGTTTTCAAAGTGTTTGATGTCAATTTGCGCCCGCCGCATTACAACTTAAACGTCATCGAAACTTTGGCACAAAACGCTGATGTGGTAAAAATGAACGACGAGGAAATGCTTCTTTTATCGCCCCAAAATGAGCAACACGCTTCGCTGGAAGATAAAATGAAAGAGTTTAGCCGCCGATACCATGTTAAAACGGTTTGTGTAACGCTGGGCGGAAACGGCTGCATCGTTTTGCACCAGAACCATTTTTACCGGCATCCGGGTTTTAAAGTTGAGGTGGTGGATACCGTTGGCGCAGGCGATTCTTTCCTCGCTACGTTTATTGCCGGTTTATTAAACCAGCTACCAATGGAGGAAATCCTGGTCAATGCTTCGGCAATCGGCGCTTTTGTGGCTGGCAGTTACGGCGCAAATCCGATTTACGATCTCGAAAAAATAAATGCCATCAAACAGCAGAAATAATTGGTTTTAAGCGTTAAATCCGTAACTTAACGTTATGCTTCTGCAAAAGTAGCAGCATGTCATTTTGCTGACAGTTTTTTTGCTGGCTTAGGTTTACATCAAACTAATGCTTCATTTTGTCCGTTGTTAAAAAGAAAGGTTTAAAATGCGCGGTTTCGCTTTCTCCAAATATATCCCTCAGCAAATCCCCAAAGGCGGTTTTGATGATTTAATGAAATTGTTTCTCGAACTCCTCAATTATACCGCCGGTGATGCTGGCGAGGCATTGGCCTGGATGAACGAGCTGGACAAACAATACAACATGACCAACGATGAGTATGGCATGGGCAACTTTATTGATGACCTGAAAGAAAAAGGTTACCTGGATGAAGACAAAGAAAAAGGTGAACTTAAGATAACCGGAAAAACAGAACAAAGTATTCGTCAATCAGCTTTGGAAGAGATTTTTGGCAAGCTAAAAAAATCGGGAAAAGGCAACCACCGTTCGCCGCTTTCCGGTCAGGGCGACGAGAAAAATTCTGAACGGCGCGAATATGAATTTGGTGATAGTTTGGATCAGATTGATATGACGCAATCTATCCACAACGCGCAGGTAAATCATGGCATCGGCGATTTCAGGATGACGGAAAAAGATCTGGAAGTAGAAGAAATGGATTTTAAAGTGCTTACTTCTACCGTTTTAATGATTGATATTTCGCATTCCATGATTTTGTACGGAGAAGACCGAATCACGCCAGCTAAAAAAGTGGCGATGGCTTTGGCAGAGTTAATCCGTACAAAATATCCAAAAGACACCTTGGATATTGTGGTTTTTGGCAACGATGCCTGGCCAATTACATTACAGGATTTGCCGTATTTGCAAGTCGGCCCGTATCATACCAACACATACGCCGGTTTGGAATTGGCGACAGATTTGCTTCGCCGCAGGAAAACCCAAAACAAACAGATTTTTATGATCACGGATGGCAAGCCAACTTGCCTGAAAGAAGGATTAAAGTACTATAAAAACAGTGTTGGTTTGGATCGAAAAGTGGTAAACAAAACGCTGAACATGGCGGCGCAATGTAAACGTTTGAAAATCCCGATAACCACGTTTATGATTGCCAAAGATCCTTATTTACAACAGTTTGTACGTAAGTTTACCGAAACTAATGGTGGCAAAGCTTTTTACAGTTCGTTAAATGGTTTGGGCGAATATATTTTCGAAGATTACATCAGAAATAGAAGAAGGACTGTTAGGTAGAAGGAGTCCGAAAGACGAAAAGTCAGGAAGTCCGAAAGACGGAACTGCAATGCTTCTTTTATCAACATAAATTTATTAAATCACTTAGTTCTGGTTGTAGCGTTCCTACTTTCTAACTAAAATTAAAAAACTATAAAATCCGAATTCGGCCTTTCCCGACTTTCGGACAACTAAAAACCATCCAAATCCGGGCTTACGGACTTTCTTATAAAAACTATGAACAACATCACCACGCTTAGAGAACTAAAACAAAGCGGATATAAATCCAGATCGGTAAAAGAAGAATTAAGAGAAAACCTGATCAAACAGTTGCAGCAAAAAGAAAACGGTTTTGAAGGCATCATCGGTTTTGAAGATACCGTAATGCCAGATCTGCAAACGGCTATTTTATCGCGCCACAATATTTTGTTGTTGGGTTTACGAGGACAAGCAAAAACGCGTATTGCCCGTTTGATGGTGAATTTGCTGGACGAATTTGTACCGTATATTGCTGGTTCCGAACTGTTTGACGACCCTATGGAACCGATTTCCTGGTTTGCCCGCAACGAAATCGAAACCAAAGGTGATGATACACAAATTGCCTGGCTACACCGTTCCGAACGTTATACCGAAAAATTGGCTACGCCCGACGTTACCGTTGCCGATTTAATTGGCGATGTTGACCCGATTAAAGCAGCAACCATGAAGCTGACTTATTCGGACGAACGCGTTATCCATTTCGGTTTAATCCCGCGTGCGCACCGCGGCATTTTTGTGATTAACGAATTGCCAGATTTACAAGCTCGTATCCAAGTGGCGCTTTTTAATATTTTGCAGGAAAAAGACATCCAAATCCGTGGTTTTAAATTGCGTTTGCCTTTGGATATACAATTTGTGTTTACGGCAAACCCGGAAGATTATACCAATCGCGGTTCTATCGTTACGCCTTTAAAAGACCGGATCGAAAGTCAGATTTTAACACATTATCCGCGTACGGTTGAAATTTCCCGCCAAATTACGCAACAGGAAGCCAAGTTATCTAAAGAACAAAAAGCAACGGTTGAAGCCGATGATTTGGTAAAAGATTTGGTAGAACAAATTGCTTTTGAAGCGCGAAATTCAGAATACATTGATAAAAAATCGGGCGTTTCTGCACGTTTAACGATTTCTGCTTATGAAAACCTGATTAGCAATGCCGAACGTAGGATGATCATCAACCGCGAAAAAAATACGTTCGTCCGCATTTCTGATTTTTTGGGCGTTATCCCGGCCATTACCGGAAAGATCGAACTGGTTTATGAAGGCGAACTGGAAGGACCGGCAAAAGTGGCCAATATTTTGGTTGGAAAAGCCATCAAAACCTTACTGCTAAACTACTTCCCGGAACCGGAAAAAGCTAAGAAAAGCAAAAAACCAAACCCTTACCAGGAAATTATCAGTTGGTTTAGTGCCGGAAACAACATTTCTATTATTGATGATTTGCCAAACCAGGAATACAAAAAACTGCTGTTATCGGTTCCCGGATTGAAGGATTTGGTGAAGAAAAACCATCCTTCACTTACCGAAAACAACCAACTGCTGTTGATGGAATTTGTGCTGCACGGTTTGGCCGAGTTTTCGCAGGTTAATAAAGGTTATTTGGATAACGGCTATTCGTTTTCGGATATGTTCGACAGCTTATTCAACATGAAAAAAGACGACGACCTGGATTTTGACGACCGTTATTAGAATGCTTCTTTTACCGGTATATTTTCATGACTAACCCTTTCCTCTTAATCGGCGTTTGCATCCTACTGTTGCTCGCCGATTTTTATATTATCAGCGGCATTCGCGGCGCGCTCAAAAAATTCAGTTTTCGCTTTGTAAAAAGGTTTACCATTATTTTTTGGACCGTTTCGCTGTTGTTGATCGTTGGCGTTTTTGTATCGGTTTATTTCAATATTGGCGTTGGCCCGCGAGCAGCAATTTTACTGGTTTTTTTCATCTTGCTGTTGGCCAAAGTCTTTTTGCTGCCGTTTATTTTAGTAGACGATGTACGCCGGATTTTTTTGTGGATTGCCCGAAAATATAAGAAACCAGAACCAGAGTTTCCGGCGAGCCAGCCTAAACCAGACCACATTCCACGTTCCGAATTTTTGATGAAAGCTGGTTTAATTACGGCTTCCCTCCCGCTGGCTTCGCTTTCTTACGGCATTATTTCAGGCGCTTATGATTATCGCGTTCGCCGCCAAACCATTTATCTGCCTAATCTTCCTAAAACCTTTGACGGGATAAAACTTGGACAGATTTCCGACATCCATTCCGGTAGTTTTTACAATAAAAAAGCGGTTTCGGGCGGCGTAGATATGTTGCTGAAAGAGAAGCCTGATTTTATATTTTTTACCGGCGATTTGGTAAACAACCGGACTATCGAAGTAAAAAATTACATGGATATTTTTTCCCGGGTAAAAGCTCCTCTCGGCGTGTTTTCTGTTTTGGGCAACCACGATTATGGCGATTATTACACATGGGATTCCTTACAAGCCAAACAGCAAAACCTGAAAGACATTTTAACTGTGCACAAAAACATGGGCTATGATTTGTTGATGGACGAGAACCGCAGGCTGAAAGTTGACGGCGAAGAAATCGGCATTCTCGGCATCCAAAATTGGGGCGCGTTAAGCCGTTTCCCCAAATATGGGCGGATGGATTTGGCTACCAAAAACACGGACGATTTGCCCGTAAAGCTTCTTTTATCGCATGATCCTTCACATTGGCGCGCGCAGGTTTTGCCGCAATATCCACAAATAGACATGATGTTTTCCGGCCATACGCACGGTATGCAGTTTGGCGTCCGGTTGCCGCATTTTCAATGGAGCCCGGTGCAATACATTTACAAAGAATGGGCCGGCCATTACCAGGAAAACAACCAGCAATTATACGTCAATGTAGGTTACGGCTTCCTGGGTTATCCCGGCCGGGTTGGCATTTTGCCAGAAATCACCATTTTTGAATTTAAATCAGGCGTTAATCCGTATCCTGTAAAGAATTCTTAATCAATAAGCAGCATATTTGGTTTTCTATTTTGGATGAGGAAACTATTTTATGCCGCTTTTGATTTTCTGTTGTTCAGCAACCTGTTTATGGCTTTTTGCGCCGTGGCGCAAGCCTTGGTTACTTTTATTTTGATTGGTGCAAAACCGGTTTATCCTGTGCTGGCTATCCTGTTTTGCTCCACGCTTTTCATTTATAATTTCAGCATATTAATTACCAAACCACAGCATCCCGAACTTTCTCCTTTTAAGCGTGTCCACTGGTTTTTTGCGCGTTACAAATTGATGGTTGCTATCACCATCATTTCAGCCATACTTCTTTTACCATTGTTTTTTTGGGTTTCGCCCCAATCAAAAATATTGCTGGTTTTGCTTTCCGTTTTGTCAATTGGTTACGGCATGCCTTTGTTTTCCGTTGGAAAACAGAAATTTGGCCTGCGTAATATTCCAGGGTTAAAACTGCTGCTCATCGGACTGACATGGGCTTTAAGCATTGTGCTTTTGCCCATTTTTGAAGCGCAACATCTGCAACATCTGGCCATTTCAAAAACCGACATACTTCTTTTAACGGCAAAAAGGTTTTTGTTTATCACAGCCATGGCCATTCCGTTTGATATCCGCGACCTATTCCACGACCGGAAAGTTGGTTTGAAAACTATTCCCGTTGTTTTTGGGGAGAAAAATGCTTACTTGCTTTGCCAGATTTTGCTGGCGGGTTACTTAGTTTTGCTGTTTTTTTTTAGAGAGCCTGATTTTAACAGCAATTTTTTCGCACTTGCAATTACCATTGTGTTGGCCAGTTGGCTCATCTTTCGTTCTAATTTTATAAAAAACGAGTATTATTATTTCTTTTATGTAGATGGCGTTTTGATTTTGCAGTATGTGTTGATGTTGGTGTTTAAATCAATAATTTAATTTGAGAAAAACTGACCGAATTTGGCATTAAATTAAAACCTGATAGAATAAGACCTGTTCTAAAAGTTAATTAAAATTCGTTTATGGAAAATTCAAAACAAGTTCCGATCATGGTTGGGGCACAAGAAGGACAAAGCATTTCGGTGGTAGGCGATACTTACCGCATATTAGTTACCGGTAAACAAACCGGCGACGCTTTCGCGGCAATTGATATGCTTATCCCTCCCAACGGAGGCCCTGGCCCACATGCACATGCCAATTTCCAGGAAACTTTTTTTGTGATCGAAGGCGAAGTGGAGGTAAAATCAGAAGCCGGGTCTTATCTCGCTACCGCAGGTTCTTTTGTAGTTATCCCTAAAGGAGGGATTGTACATGACTTTAAAAACCATACCGACAAAACAGCACGCCTGCTTTGCGTTGTAGTCCCGTCTGGTATGGAAGAATTCTTTTTAGCGATCAGCAAGCCGGTAGCTTTCGGTACTTTCCTGCCACCAGTTACAGATCCGGAATCAATGAAAAAAATGAAGGCCATCGGAGAAAAGTATGGGCAGCAAATGTATCCACCGGATTACTTGGATAAGAAGTAATATAATGTGTTATAATTGGCAGGTGCTAAAAAAACAATTTTATAACTTGTCTGCCATCAAGTTTTGTATCTGCACAATTTGCAATGCTTCTTTTATACCTGTAAATTTTATTTTCCTAAATACGGACAGCTACAACAGCATTAATTTTATGGGATAAAAGAAGTATAAAAGGTATTTTGCATCAAGATCATATCTCCAAATTGCTTTTTTGTTTTGATTGGCAGATTAAACCTTTTTAAAAACCAAGGCAGAAATGGAATGTGCCGGGAAAGTATATTCAGACACTACGCCATTTAGTTTTCTTTCGCTTGCTATCACTACGTTTTTCTGCGGCTGTTCCAACGTATTGATTGCAAGTATAGTTGCGGCATTTAGTTCATAAACTTTAACGGTATTGTATTTTTTGCTGTTGATATTGCCTAAACCGGTTTTTACGGCCAATTCGGGATGGCGGTTAACTACAAAAAGGGTAAGGGTTCCGTCTGCATCATTTAGGGTCGCCGATACATCCAGCACCTGCGCGCCTTCCGCCCCCGGCATCTGAATATCGCTGGTTTTTACCTCGCACTTGAGGCTGATGTTGCCCGCGTGCTTGCGGTAAAATTGCATAGGATAATAAATGGTCTGGCAAACGGATGCTGTTTTACTGGTCATAATAGGTGCCAGCACATTCACTGTTTGCGCCCAGGTAGCCATGCCAACTACAGATGCCTGCCTTTGCATAATATTAAAAAACGTGGCCGTGCCCAAAGCATGGTTCCAGTTATATTGGTCTTCCAGGTTATAAGCGCCGCCACCCGATTCCCAAATACCCAACTCGTCAATCGCAATTTTAACCGGAGCTGGCCTTGGCGGGAAACGGTACCACCTATGGAAATTGGCAACTTTTGCCGGGGTAAGGACCTGTATCTTTTGTTTAAGGTCAAGGATATTCTTTTCTAATTTTTCTATGCGCGGGAAAAGTGATGCCGGTTTGGTTTTATCGGCACCTACATAGCAATGCAAAGAAATGTAATCACATACATCGCCCATTTCCTTTAACAAGTATTCGTTCCAAGCGTTATCATCTGCACCACTTAATATGAGTTTTATAGATTTATCCTGCAGCTTCATCGCCTTAGTATAAAACCATGCTTCCTTTACGTAATCTTCTACTTTTTGCAGGCGGCCAATATCAGGTTTGGCCGCTTCCTCGTTGCCCAGCCCCCAGTATTTTACTTTAAATGGGTCTATATGCCCATTTTTACGGCGCAAGTTGGTATAATACGTGTCTTGGTTGCCGTTGCAATATTCTACCCAGTTGCCGGCCTCTTCGGCAGTGCCCATATTTACGGAGAAGTAAGGTTCTGCACCAATGATTTTTGAATACGCTACGGCTTCATCTGTACCGAAATGGTTGTTCTCCACGCCGCCCCAAATCAGGTTTGGCCGGCCATGTCGTTCGTTAAGTGGGCCTATACCATCCATCCAATGGTATATTTTGGTAAACGTACCACCAGGATAACGTAGTACGGTGGGCTGCATCTGCTTTATTTTTTCCAATACATCCAAACGGATGCCTTTTTTGTCAGAAAGCGGCGAACCTTCTTCAAAAATGCCTCCGTTAATTGCGCGCCCCAAGTGTTCAATAAACTGCCCGTAAATGGCTTTGTCTATAAGGCCTTCCGGGTTGGCAAAGTCTATATAGATTGATGCCTGCAACAAAGGCTTGTTAAACAACTGGCTAATAGCGGCAACTGATCTGTTTTTTAACGTTAAACTTAACCCACCTGTTGCAGCAAGGGAAATAAAATGCCTTCTCGATAACATACTGGAAATTTATCTTCTATTTTAAAATGGTGCATTGTTCAATTTTTTGTTGTAGCCCTGCAACATTGTAAGCGCATGTTTAAATTTTAATAAAAAACGCATGCTTCTTTTACCACTATAAAATTGGTGTTTGCATCAATTAAAATGAAACCAAAACTAAATATTTACCAATTTTTAGGTGATAAAAGAAGCATCAGGCAAAATTTAAACAGCTTCTAAATGATTTTTGAATCGGTAGTTACGAGTTTGTACTGCATCACGGCATATCAATACTTGTATTTATACTGTTTGCATTAAAAGCATCGGTAATTAATTGTAGCTTTTTGGTACTGAGGCCGGCAAGGGCAACTTCAATAGTTACGGTTTTGGATTCGCCAGGCAATAAGCTGAAAAAATTGTCTGTGTAATAAATGGGCGCCAGATTATTTTTGGTATCGTCCTGCAATTTTAACTGCGTAAAAAAAGCCAACGATTTCGAAGAATTGCTTATGCTTGCCTGAATAAGCAGTTTACCATTGGCTACATGCTTATTAACAGTTACATCCAATTTTGCTTTCGGCAATTTGTTAATATCCTCAAACCCGGAAACCGCCGGGCCTGTCATTGTCCAGGCACCTTTATAGGCATCGTTAGACCGCCAATAAAAGGCGTCCGCAACTACCTTTCCCTGATTGTCCTTCAATTTCAACTTTATAAAATGCACCTGGGTAATGTTGGCTGGGAAATCTAATTTAATGGCATCATTTACAACGCCATCGGCAGGAATATTTATTTGATTTGCTTTTTTTAAAATCACGTTTGAGTTCAGGTCATAAACCGTAGCTTCCACGCTGTAATTATTAAATGCTTTGCGGTAATCATTATATACAGATACCGTATTTTTTAAATAATCAAATTGCGGATGTAGTGGTGCAAGGCCGTTTTGCGAATAGTATAATGCTGCGGTTGGTTCCAAATACCAATCATACATGCGCGAAGCCGTTTGCGGCAACGGACTGTTGTGATACCAGAACAACAATCCGGATGCAAAACGGTCGCCATAACCAAATTTATTATAGTTCCATACTTCCCATATAGCCCTGAAATTCATGGCCCCTACAAATTGGGCCTTCCTTGCAAATTCTTCTATTGATGATGATTTTCCAAATTCGTTAACGGCCTCCCTGTATTTAGTGGTTATCTGGTGAAATCCGTTTCCGTCCAAATAATTCCATACCGAATCGTTGATTGGCCATAAATCTTTAGCCGGCATCATTTTTTTTAATGATTCTAATATAGGTGTGCTTGGCGTGCCGTATTCCGGGTTAAAGCCATCCACACGGCTACCTCTTTTAGATGCTGTATTTTCAAAATACTGCATCGGGTTTTCATATTTATAAGGGCTGCCGTCATGTACGCCACAACATTCTGATTGTACCTGGTAGCCGCGGGTGGGGTCGAGCCTTTCAACAAGCGCGCGGGTTCCTTTTACTTCTCCTGATTCGTTGGCAGCTACGTAATAAGCAAGCGCGGGGTGATTACGGATCCTTTTCACAGTGTTTTCGAAATTTTTCAGGTACAAAGTTGTATCAGTAGGGAAACGGGTATCGCCCGTTAGCCAAAACTCGTTCCATATTAAAAATCCAAATTTATCACATAGCTGGTAGAAATAATCAGACTCTGCAATGCCTCCTCCCCATAAGCGTAAAAAATTAACGCCTGCCTGTTTGGTGTACCTCAATTCAGCATAGGTACGCTGTTCCGTATTGCGCAGCATTGCTTCGGGCACCCAATTGGTACCTCTTATAAATACAGGCTGGCCATTTACCAAAAACCTTCTTGACTTATCAGGCGTGTTTTGATCAGAAGATATTTCCCTCACACCAAATTGTGTAGTAACGGAATGGCTTACCTGGTTTAACGAACCGGTATATTTTACCGTTAGCGTATATAAACTCTGGCTACCTTTATTTATTGGCCACCATAATTTAGGGTGATGTATGGTTAATGAAGGATAATCTTCGGGATTAAATATGACCGTCCGTGTTTCATTGGGCGCAAGCGTAATTGGTTTACTAAATGTATTTCCGCTTTCAATTATTTTACCTGATAAAACTCCCTTTTGCACCTTATCGGATGCATTTTTTACCTCAACAGATACCGTTTGTTTAGCTAATGAAGTATCAGGCAAAGGCATTTTGGTTTGTATAAATGGGTTTTCCAACACAACATCGCCGGTAGCATATAATTCTACATCACGCCATATCCCTGTATTCCTGTCGCGTATACCATCAGGCGAGGTAAAATCCCAGCCTACGCTCATCAGCATGGTTACATTTTTTCCGATTTCGCCGTCCCCGCCATTATGGTTTTCACCAACCGCGCCTGTCCGGCCTTGTCCTGGTTTGTAGTAGGTACCCGGGACATCAACAGGCAACACATCAACAGCCAATATATTTTCACCGTTAGGTTTGGCTATGCCGGTAAGATCATAAGACTGGGCGTTGAACATACCGGCCATTTTCCCTAAACTCTTGCCGTTTACCCATATTTCGCAGCGATAATTTATTCCATGAAACTTTAGCCAAACGCGTTTCCCTGAGAATGATTTTGGGATGGTAAAAACAGTACGAAACCAATAATGATAAAATTCTTTTCCGGCATCGGCTATATCAGGGATCAGTTTTTTTGACCGGCGGTTGTTGTCGCCGTAATAAGGTTCAGGGTACACTTTGTTTGCAACCAGGCTGTTCAATACCGTTCCGGGTATAATTGCTGCTTGCCAACCGGATGTATTGTATTGAACCGACGAAACCTCTTTCCCTTCGGCCCCATTGGCTTTATGCATCTGCCAGGCATATGCCCCGTTATAACCTTTTGCAGACCTTAGAAAAACAGATTGGCTTGCCGAGGGCTGCGATAAATGAGCCTGAGTTTGTGCAAATAAGGCACTCTCCAGCAGCAAAAAACAAGTAGTTATAAGTATGTATTTTTTATTCATGAATGGTAAGAGCCTGTTTTGAATTTATATTATAAAAAAGTGTAATGCTTCTTTTATGCCTATAATTTTGGTGTGTAAATATTATACAGGTACAAAAAGCACCATGGGCCAATGATTTTTAGGTGATAAAAGAAGCATAGAAAATAAATGAATAGAATTTAAACAAGCTCTAAAGCTAACTATTTTAATTGTTTCTGTTAAAGGGATACGGTTACCCGCATCCCTTTATGTCGTTTTAATAACCCGGATTTTGTGGATACTTAGGGCCTGCAATAGTCCTGTCAATTTGAGATTGTGGTATCGGGCGTAATACATGGTAGGGCTTTATATTAATGCTGCCATCGGTATTATGCAAACGAACCCTTTCAACCAGCTTCCCCGTCCTAACCAAATCCAGCCACCTAAATTGTTCACCACATAATTCCCTGGCATCTTCATCTAAAATGAAATCGAGGGTAACATTTGAAGGTGTAATATCCATAGCTGCTGCATTACCATTCGGATAGGCAGCCCTTTCCCGCACAGCGTTAATGTATTTTGCCGCATCAGTGCTATTGCCTAAATTAAAGGCTGCTTCGGCAGCCATTAAATAAGTCTCCGCTAAACGATAAACAATTATAGGCCTGATGGAAACATTATTTATCCCAATTCTTTTGGTATCCTGATATTTTAGCATGGTTGGGAATAGTTGAAGATTGTATTTACGGGGTGGAACTAATAAATACCGGGTAGCCGCTATTTTGGCATCGCTTACATCTACGCCAGGCATATACACGGCAGTATCGCCCAAGGTATATTTTGGCACACCATTAACTTTTGGAATCTTATTGACATCATTTGACAACCATAAGGCCTGAAACGTTTTAAAATATCTGCTGTCGTTGCTTTTATCCCTATAAGCAGTATCGGTTAACCAACGTGTTGGCATTACCCTGGCAAATGGCCTTCCATAAGCGATCGAACGGCTTAGTCCCGGAAAATTTTCATACCCCATAACATAAAAAAACAACAGGCTATTGTCTCCATTCCCCAAGCCATTGTCTCCATTCGCATTGTAAGCCAAATTTGACGTATGCTGAACTGACCATAAAACTTCCTTATTAGCCTCATTGCCTTCTGCATATACCGATGCAAAATCAGGCAATAGCCCGAGGCCCAGTGATGTACTATTATCAATTAAACTTTTTGCTGTATTAAAAGCATTTTGAAAATCGTCAGGTTTTTTTGCCGAAGAATAAGCCCTGGTTAAATACACTTTGGTTAACAAATGCCTGGCAGCAGCGGCGGTAGCTTTACCAGGAAGCACGCCATTTTGAACAGGGCTTACCGGCAAGGCAGCAATAGCATCCGTTAAATCACTAATGATGAAATTATAAACATCGGCAATAGGCGAACGGGTAGCGGATGTTGTTGGCTGGCTGATAAAATGTTGGTTTAGCGTAACATCCCCCCAAAACCTTACCAATAAAAAATAATAATTGGCCCGTAAAAACTTGGCTTCGCCAACTTTAAGTTTTAAGGTAGCAGGATCTATACCTGTAACTCCGGCACTGTTATCAATGATACCATTACAGTCATTGATGTAAGCGTAACATACATTCCAAATCCCGGAGACCCAACCGCTACTGGAGTCAAAGTTGCTCGAATAACGGTTGATATCTGTATTACCGCCATTTCCAGAAATAAATTCATCAGTTCCTGGTTCAGTCATGGTCAAAAGATTTTCCGAACCCCAAAGTTGACGGTTCCCTGCGTAAGCAGCATCAAGGCCGGATTGCAGGCCCTGGGCTGTACTGAAATATTGCGGGGTTAGGATGGATTGAGGGTTTTCTTCCAGTTGTTTTTTGCAGCTTACCAGCGCACAAAGCAAAAACAATGTTGTAAATTTTTTTAAATATGTTGGTTTCATAACATTAAGGGTTAAAAAATTAAAACGATAGGTTTAATCCGGCTAAAATTGAATAGGTGCTTGGTACATCGGTTCCTAATGTTCCTTTTGATACAGGATCAATTCCAGATTCAGGATCAATTCCATGGTATTTGTTGGCATAAGATGAGAATAGTATAAAGGCATCATTTGCCGTAACATAAAACCTTAACGATTTAATTTTTAATTTTTCGATAATGGTTGGTGGTAAACTATAACCAAGGCTCAATGCCCTGACCTTTAAAAAAGACGCACTAAAGTAGGTTAACACACTTGAATATGGAGGTGCACCGTTATTTGCCCAGTTAGGCTTCGGAAAGTAATCCGCATGGTTTAAGGGCGTCCAGTAATCAACATTTAAATTACCGTTTCTTCCACCCAGGTCATTGGCATTACTTGAGTATAATGATGAAACCAAAGTGCCGCCGATACGATAAGAGGCTACAACTGTAAGGTCAAATCCTTTATAAGAAACTGTGTTTGATATGCCTCCCACAAATTTCGGATCACGATTGCCAATGATAGTTTTATCATTAGCATTAATTTTTCCATCGCCATTTAAATCTGCCACCCGAACATTGCCTATTACGGAAGATGGCCCTAATATTGTAAGGCCAAGCTTTTTAGCCTGGGCGCTATCGGCAGAAACATTTTGCCATATCCCCAACTTTTTGTAATCATATATCGAAGTGATGGACTGGCCAACAAACCAATTATTGCCAATATCTGAGGTAACCCCGCTCGCTAAGGCTGTAATTTTATTCCGGTTAAAACTTATATTGAACGTCGTATTCCAGGCTACGCTGTTTCTGCCGGTATTTTTAAAGTTTTGAGAAGTAATATTTAACTCTAAACCTTTATTTTCGGTTTTGCCAATATTAGCATAGTATTGTGAAGTATAGCCCGAAGTTATCGGCAAATTTTGGGGAAGAAGCAAGTTACTGGTATAAGCATGATAAGCATCTATACTACCGGTAATACGGTTGTTTAAAACTCCAAAATCCAGCCCGGCGTTTAGTGTCGCTGTCTTTTCCCATGTTAAAGATGGATTGGGAACATTGTTGGGATATGTCCCGGTAACATTTGTAGAGCCATAATTGTAGTAATTTATGGCTAAGCCCCCTAAAGTTTGATAAGGATTTACTGCGGAATTGCCAACTACACCATATCCTAACCTAAGTTTAAGGTCGGAAATAACATTTGAATTTTTTAGGAAATTTTCCTGGCTAATATTCCAGCCTGCCGCCGCAGACGGAAATGTATGATATTTATTCCCCTCTGCCAGGCGGGAAGCACCGTCAGAACGTACAGTTAGGGTCAACAAATATTTATTGGCAAAATCATAATTTATCCTTCCCATGTAGGAAACGATATCAAATTTTTGTGATGATCCTGAACCAGTTAAGTTTGATCCAAACCCCGGGTTAAAGTACTGTGCATTATTGGTAAGGATATTATTGTAACTAAATTGCGTTGATGCCTTGTAATCGTCCTGGGTACTAAACAAACCCGTAAAATTTATGTGGTGCTTCCCCGCAAAAGTATTATCATAAATCAATAAATTTTCAAGCGTATAATTATGATAATTGTAATTGGTATTAGAGGCCGTTGACGGGCCACCTAAATTCTGATAAGTCGCACTTCCAAAGTATTGTCCGTAAGTTTCCGGCGTTAACTGCACACCACCGTTAAAACGATATTTTAAATGCGGTAAAATTTGTGCTTCCAAGTAAACAGTGCTGAACGTATTAAACCTTAGGCGATTTTGAGCTACAGCGCCCGGAACCAAATTAGCCAACGGATTATATACGATCGTGCTGAACCCGGGATATGGCACCAGGTTTCCATTAGCATCATAAGGTGTAGTAAGCGGACTTAATCTTAACGCCTGGCCAACAGGGTTTATCCCTTCGCCATTGGTAGCACTTACGGAGTTAAGTGAACTAAAACCTACTTTAAATATCTTTCCCAATTGCTGATCTATGCTGATTTTTAAGGAATACCGCTGGAAGGACTGCCCGGTAAACACCCCTGTTTCATCATAAAATCCTGCGGATACTGCATACTGCGTTTTTTCTGTTCCCCCGGAAATCCCAAACTGGTTATCAGTTTTAAAACCGGTTTTGAAGATAAGTTTTTGCCAATTGGTAGATGTCCCGTTTTTAATTGCTGCTAATTCTGATGGTAAAAAGGTTAATGCGTCCGTATAAAATTTGGGGTCATCAATGCCCGAATAGCCATTTGGAACAGCAGGGTTTGTAGATAACGAATAGTTATAAATACCCCATTTTTTGTAAGTTTCAAACTCCTTTCCATCCATCGCGTCATACAAGGCCAGCGGCTTGGTTATTCCGGCGTATGAGCTGTAGGTAATTTCCGGTTTTCCGTTTTTACCCCGTTTAGTGGTAATCAAAATAACGCCGTTTGCACCGCGCGATCCGTAGATTGCTGTTGCAGAGGCATCTTTCAATATCTGTACCGATGCAACATCGTCCTGGTTTAAATCATTAATGTAGGCATCATTATAAGGCGAACCATCTACAATATATAGTGGCCCGTTTGAAGTGCCAAGCGACCTTTGCCCCCTGATTAAAACAGTCTGCGTAGCTCCGGGATGACTGTTGCCACCTGGTTTTTGAATATCAATACCGGGTGCCTGACCTTGTATTGCACTCAATAAATTGCTTGCAGGCACACTTTTTATCGCTTTTTCATTAATAGAAGAAATTGAACCGGTAACATCAGATTTTCGTTGTGTGCCATACCCAACTACAATTATTTCGGCTAAAGCAGATGCTTTTCCAATTAACGTAATAGTAAAATTTGTTTTGCCTTTTATAGCAATTTCCTGTGAGGTAAACCCTATCAAACTGAACACAAGGATCCCGTTATCATTTGGAAGCTTTAATGAAAATTTACCATTCGCATCGGTTGCTATGCCTGTTGTTGTGCCTTTCAATAAAACGGATACCCCCGGAAGCGGTTGCCCTTTCTCGTCGTTAACCGTACCGGCAATTGTAATTTCGGCCTGAAATACCGAACCAACAACGGGAGGCGGGCTGTTTTTGATAACAACGGTGTTCTCATTAATAACAAATGATAAAGGTTGGTCTTTAAAACATTTGGCTAAAACCTCAGCCAACGGTTCATCGGCTACGGAAAGGTCAACCGGCTTAGCCTTTTTAAGCATAGCTGTGTTATATATAAAACTATAGTTGCTTTGCCTGCTTATTTGATCCAGGACCTGAACAAGCGGTGCGTTTTTTACATGCATATTTATTTTCTGGGCATAAGTAGCAGCACTCACCTCCATCAGAGCAGCAACCCATAAGATAATGGTCAGTTTCATTATTCTCAGGAATTTAGGTAAAACGCAGGCTTGGTACCTGCAAATGTTTGCGGTAAACTTTTTGTACATTTGAATGTCGGGTTAATAATTGGTTGTCGAATTGATTGATTACGTTACCTGATATCAGCTTACAGCTGAACAATCATCAGGGGCGGTACGAACGCTTTCTGATGATTTGTATGGTAACTGTTAATTTAATTGTAGTTATTCTATTACAGTTACCCTCCTTCCTTCAATAGTAAAATGTATAGTGCCAGTTAGTTCCAGGTTTTTAAGTAACCCAGATATATTTTTGTATTTTGAAATGCGCCCACCAAATTGTTTATTGGTTAGGTTGCCCTGATAGTTCACATCAATATCATACCATCTTGCGGCAGTACGCATAATACTTTGAATATCAAGATCGTGAAATATAAAAAAGCCGTTTTTCCAGGCTACAGCCTCTTCTATATTAGCAGCCGATATTTTTAAGCCTTTTTTATCAGATTCGGTTGCCTGCTGGCCAGGCAGTAATATCCGCTGCTCATTGTTTTTGGTGATTTTTATTGATCCTTCAAGTAACGTGGCCCTGGCTTCTTCATCATCTTTGTAAGCTTTAACATCAAAGTGGGTACCGAGCACTTCAATTTCAGAATTATTAAATTTAACCCTGAAAGGCCTTTCCTTATTTTTGGCCACTTCAAAGTAAGCTTCGCCTGTAAGTTTAACATCTCTGTTTTTGCCGGTAAAGGCAGACGGAAATTTTAATGAAGATGCCGCGTTAAGCCAAACTTTTGTTCCATCTGGCAATACAAGTTGATACTCTCCGCCGCGTGGGGTGGTTATCGTATTGAAGGATGGCTTTTGCATATTACCGGCGGCAGTTTGAGATACCACATATTCCAACATGCCATCATTTTTCTTTTTTACCGTGATATTTCCCTGCCTGGTAATAGTTCCATTGGCTGCATCATTTAATGAAATCACTTTTCCGTCATCAAGTGTAAGCGTAGCTTTGTTTGAACCTGGGCCAATATCTCGTTTTGCAACGGGTATATTTGTTTGCTTGTTTACAGGTGATTTGGTTTTTAGGAACATACTTCCCGCAACTATTAATAGAATAGCGGCTGCGGCTGACAGCCATTTTAATAAATGAAATCTTGGTTTCAAATAGCCTGTGCGGCTATTTAGTTTGTTAAGTAGCCGTTTGCCGGTTTTTATATTGGCTTTATCTAAATTTTCCGCTGCTGTCGGCAGTTGCAGTTCAAACTCGTCTTGATATAATAAAAGGCTCTTTGCTTCTTCGGAAGTTGCTTCGCCGACCAAAAATTTTTCATAGAGCAATAAATATTGTTCACGTGTCATTTTTGGCAAAAGGTTTTATCGGTCAATAATGGTTTACGTTATTATAGTGTAACATTAATGCAGCGTACACACATAAAACCTGTTTAAATTTTATTTAATAATTCCTATGCTTCTTTTATCACCTAAAAATCATTGGTTTATTATACTTTTTGTATTGATGGAACCTTTAAAAACAAAATTTATAGGCATAAAAGAAGCATTATAAGTTTTCATGATAGAAATTTAAACAAGCCCACAGCTTTTAAAAAAGTATTGCATAAGTTAAACAGTTATCGTTTACCAGCATTTTAACCTCAATATTTGCCTTACAAATCTTGTGTTTGTCTTTATTAACTGTATTTTTACGAACAATTAATAAACCGAAATGGCAAAAAGCACTCCCTGCGATGCCGAATTATGGACAAAAATCTGCAATAACGATTACCGTGCTTTTACAGTGCTTTTCAATCGCTATTGGCTGATCTTATATAAAACAGCAAATTTGTATGTTAAAGATATTGAAGTTTGTGAGGAAATAGTTCTTGATCTGTTCCTAACATTATGGAACAGAAGAAACTATATTGTTATTGATAACCTGCCAAACTATCTCAAAGCATCGGTCAGGTATCAGGTTTATGCCCGTTTAAAAAAAACAAAGAAACCTGCAATCTTGTATGTTGATTCTTATACAGAAGATGCCGGGTCATGGCAGGAAAATGAAGGGCAAGAGAAACTGATTTACGGTGAATTGGAAAACGACATGAATATTTGCCTTGAGCAATTGCCTAGGCGTTGCAGTGAAATTTTTTCGTTAAGCCGAATACAATATTTTAGCAATGAAGAAATTGCGGAACAGTTAGGGATCTCTAAGCGTTCTGTAGAAAATCAGCTTACCCTGGCCTTAAAACACTTGCGCATACATTTTAAAGTTATTGGTGTTTTTTTGGTTAGCTATTGTAGTTTCTTCAAATTATAAACATCCCAAAACACAAACCTTGGTTATTTATAAAAAGGTGCCGGGTTGATCGGCAATTGGATCGTAAACCTAAGTTATTTTCACTATTTTACATACCAACAAGCCGGTTGTAGATATGCGAAATTTCGAATTGCAAAACGATTTCCATTATTAAAAGCCTGTTTAGATTTTGTTCAACTTATTTTCTATGCTTCTTTTAACACATAAAATCTGAAATTTTAAGTACCATTTTCTAACAAATTTATAGGTGTAAAAGAAGCAAACGAATTTATCTGATAGAAATTTAAACAGGCTTTTAGAAGTCGTCAAAGAAAGTTGAGTTATATTGCACTGCTTGAAAATAAAAAATCCTCATAGCAAATTGATTGTCAATTTATTATGAGGATTTAAGGTAGCGGGAGCAGGACTCGAACCTACGACCTTCGGGTTATGAGCCCGACGAGCTACCAACTGCTCCATCCCGCACTGTTTTTAATTTCGTTCCGGCCATAAACTCCGGAAGCCTTTTCAGTATTTCAATTGTTGATATTGTTTCCCTGAATTGGACTGCAAAGATATAATTCGTTTCTTTGCAGTCAAAATATATTTTAACTTATTTTTTCAATGGCTCATCAGGCAGGTTTTATAAGCATCATCGGGAAACCAAACGCAGGGAAATCTACGCTGATGAACGCACTGGTTGGCGAAAAAATGTCGATCATCACCTCCAAAGCCCAAACCACGCGTCATCGTATTTTGGGGATTGTGAACAGCGAAAATTACCAAATTGTTTTTTCAGACACGCCAGGCATCATCAAACCGCATTATGCTTTGCAGGAAAGTATGATGCACCAGGTGGAAGGCTCGATCGTGGATGCGGACTTGATTTTGCTGATGACCGACATCAACGAACAGCACGACGAGCAGGACGTTTTAGAAAAGCTGGAAGGCTCGCTGGCACCGCTGATCGTTCTGATCAATAAAATTGATGAATCGGACGAAGCAACCGTGATGCAAAAAATTGCGTACTGGCAGGAAAAATTGAACCCAAAAGCAGTTTACGCTATTTCGGCTTTGCATATGCAAGACATTGCTTCTTTTATCGGTACAATTTTGGCGTACATGCCGGAGCATCCGCCTTATTACGAAAAAGATTTTTTAACCGACCGCAATGACCGTTTCTTCGCTTCCGAAATTATCCGCGAAAAAATATTTAAAAGCTATAAAAAAGAAATTCCGTACAGCACTGAAGTAATTATTACGGCTTTTAAGGAAGATGAAAAAATATACCGCATCAGTTCGGAAATTATTGTCGAACGCGATTCGCAAAAAAATATCCTGATTGGCCCGGGTGGTGCTATGCTGAAAAAGATCGGCACTTACGCCCGGAAAGACATGGAAGAATTGTTCCAGCATAAAGTTTTCCTGGAAATGTTCGTTAAAGTAATCCCAGACTGGCGCAGCAAAAAAAATTACCTGAAACAGTTTGGATACGAAGATTGATTATCGGTTTCCGGTTGCAAGTTGTGGGTTGCCAGTTCAACCGGAAACAACAGAAACAGATAGGTTGCCATTAAAACCGGCAACAGGCAACCCACAACAGACAACTGAAGAATGAGTAACATAGTAGCCATAGTTGGCCGCCCCAACGTAGGCAAATCCACTTTATATAACCGATTGACCGAGAGCCGCAAAGCCATTGTTGATGACTTTAGCGGCGTAACCCGAGACCGCCATTACGGGCATGCCGAATGGATCAACCGCACTTTTACAGTGATTGATACCGGCGGTTACGTAGCCAATTCGGAAGATGTTTTTGAAGCCGCCATTCGCGAACAAGTGGTGATTGCCATTGAAGAAGCAACCGTAATTTTATTTATGGTTGATGTAACTACCGGCATTACCGATTTGGATGATGAAATTGCAGCTTTGCTCCGCAGAAGCAAAAAACCGGTGCATGTGGTTGTCAATAAGGTTGACAATGCTGCTCGCTATGATGAAACCAGCATTTTTTACAGTTTAGGTTTAGGTGAGATTTTTCCGATTTCTTCCATGACGGGTTCCGGAACGGGAGAGCTGCTGGACGAAGTGGTGAAGGGTTTTGATGATGAAGAAGTTGAAGAAAACGGCCTGCCCAAATTTGCCATTGTTGGCCGCCCGAATGTTGGCAAATCTTCTTTGATCAATTCTTTGATTGGCCAAGACCGGAATATCGTTACGCCGATTGCCGGCACCACGCGCGATTCTATCCACATCCATTACAACCAGTTTGGCCATGATTTTATGCTGATTGATACGGCCGGCCTTCGTAAAAAAACCAAAGTTCACGAAAATATTGAATTCTATTCGGTGATGCGGACCATCAAAGCTTTGGAAGAAGCGGACGTGGTGATGCTGATGATTGACGCGATGGAAGGCATGGAAAGCCAAGACGTGAACATTTTCCACCTCGCCGAAAAGAACAAAAAAGGTGTCGTTATTTTGGTGAACAAGTGGGATTTGATTGAGAAAAACAACAAAACCACTAAAGTTTTTGAGGAACAAATCAAACAAAAACTGGCGCCGTTTACTGATATTCCCATTGTTTTTACTTCGGTTACCGAGAAGCAGCGCATTTTTAAGGCGATAGAAGCAGCAACCAAAGTTTTTGAAAACCGGAAGAAAAAAATCCCGACTTCAAAACTAAACGATGTGATGTTGCCGCTGATCGAAGCTTTTCCGCCGCCATCGCTAAAAGGAAAATTCGTCAAAATTAAATACATAACACAAATTGCAGGCACGTCGCCCATGTTTGCGTTTTTCTGCAATTTGCCGCAATACATCAAAGAACCTTACAAACGTTTTATCGAAAATAAGCTGCGCGAGAATTTTGATTTTAAAGGCGTTCCGGTTCAGATATTTTTTAGGCAGAAGTAATTGTTGATGCTTCTTTTATCGGCATAAAATTTAGGCGATAAAAGAAGCATTTGTTTAATGATCTCCTCCTTTATATATCCACATCGATTGTGTGTCTCCGGCTTTCTTAAACCCACATTTTTCATAAAAGCCAATCGCTTCTCCCTCCGCTACTAAAATTTGTTGATGTAGGTTTCCATATTTTTCTTGAAACTTGTTCAAAATAAGTTTTCCAATTCCTTTACCGTGATAATCAGGATGAACGATAAGATGTGGATAATAAACAACCAAATGACCGTCTGATAGCGCATTCCCGAGTCCTACTAATTTATCATTTTCCCAAGCAGTAACAAATGAATGTGAGTTAAGTAACGCTTTATATAATTCATCAGGTTTTTCGGCAGATGACCATTTGTTAGCTTTATAAATATCAATAATGTCCGATTTGCGAACATTGCTAGTCTCTTTAATTGTAATATTCATATAAAAGATTTTCGGTCCTATAATTTCAAATATAGAAATCGCTAATGGTGTATTAATTTTTTCTGTTTAAAAACCCGCTTTTTATCTGCACATTTTTACTGATTTTTGCACGATAAAAGAAGCATTCCTACATGGAACAAAGAACTACCGAAAAAGACTCAGCCTACAACCATCTGGAGCAAATGCCGCTGCGCGAAATCTTGGAAAGCATCAACAAAGAAGACAAAACGGTGCCTGATGCGGTTGAAAAAGCCATCCCACAAATCGAAAAACTGGCTGCTGCAACGGCAGAAAAAATGCGGAATGGCGGCCGGTTGTTTTATATTGGCGCGGGTACAAGCGGTCGTTTGGGCGTAGTTGATGCTTCCGAATGCCCGCCAACTTTTGGTGTTCCGTTTGATTGGGTAGTTGGTTTGATTGCCGGCGGCGATAAAGCGATCCGCAAAGCGGTAGAATTTGCCGAAGACGATGCCAAACAAGCCTGGAAAGATTTGCAGGAATATCAAATTAATAATCAGGATGTTTTGGTTGGCATTGCCGCTTCCGGTTCTACGCCTTATGTGGTTGGCGGTTTGCAAAAAGCCAATCAGGAAGGCGTAACCACAGGTTGTATCGTTTGCAATTCGGATAGTAAAGTAGCTTCAGAAGCAACATTTCCGGTAGAAATTGTAACCGGGCCGGAATTTTTGACCGGCTCAACCCGAATGAAAGCCGGAACGGCACAAAAACTGGCCTTAAATATGCTGACTACTTCTGTCATGATTCAGTTAGGCCGCGTAAAAGGCAATAAAATGTTCGATATGCAGCTTACCAATCATAAATTGGTTGACCGCGCCGTTAGAATGATTGTAGCAGAAACAGGTTTGGACGAAGAAAAAGCATCAGCATTATTAAAACAATACGGAAGCGTGCTTACTGCGGTGGCCCATGCTTCTTTTACCCATAAAAATTAAGTAAGCCTGGTTTTTATCAGGAAACAGAATATGCACGAAATTGAACCTTATTATAAATGGCGCGATGATTATGTGGCATCGGAGGATGAACGTTCGCCGTTTTACGAAACCCAATACAACGAATTTGAGTTTGATAAACAGGTGTACAACTACCTGCTGCACCCGCAGTGGGATTCTTTCGGCTCCAACACGTTGTATTTAAAAGTGCTTTATGCGGATTACGATCTGGGTTTTACCATCATTGAATTGATTGGCGAATGGAACGATGCGATTGACAACGACATTATGCTTTTAAAACGCGAAATTTTGGAACTGATGATGGACGAAGGCATCAACCATTTTATCCTAATCGGCGAGAATGTACTTAATTTCCACACTTCGGATGATTCGTATTACGAAGAATGGTTTCAGGAAGTGGAAGACGGCTGGGTTGCAGGTATCAACTTTCGCGAACACGTGCTGGAAGAATTTAAACAAAGCAATATAGACTATTACATTAACTTTGGCGGCGGCCTGGAAAACATCAACTGGCGCGCTTTAAAACCGGTACAACTCTTCCAAAAAGTGGAAGACCAACTGCAAAAACGATTAAATTAAATCAAACTTTTCTTTGTAAAAACAGTCTAACATTCAAACAAAAAATAAATGGAAACTCAAAAAACGAATTACGATTATAAAAATGTGATCCAACTAAGCGGAACAGAAGACACCACGCGCAAATTTATGGCAAATGTGTTTATGTGGATGTTTGTAGCGCTGGGGATTTCGGCTTTATGTGCTTATTTTTTCTCTCATGACCAAGCTTTGCTGCAAACGCTTTTTAATACTGAAACCCAATCACGTACAACTTTTGGAACGATTGTAGTTTTTGCGCCACTGGCTTTTGTACTGGTTATGTCTTTCGGAATCAATAAATTATCTTATCCCGTACTGCTGCTTTTATTCATTGCTTTTTCAGCATTATTTGGCATCAGTTTAAGCTTTATCTTTTTGGTTTATACCTCGGCTTTAATTGGCAACGTGTTTTTGGTTACATCCTTGGTTTTTGGGGTAATGGCTGTTGCAGGTTACACAACCAATACTGATTTAACCAAATTTGGCTCCCTGATGATTATGGGTTTGTTCGGTATCATCATTGCTTCCATTGTCAATTTCTTTATGCACAGCCAGCAAATGGAATACATCATCAGTTACATTGGCGTAGCTGTTTTTGTAGGCTTAACTGCTTATGATGTGCAACGGTTAAAACGGATTGGTGAAGGAATCGAATACGGAACTGCCTCTGCCGGTAAAATGGCCATTATGGGCGCACTGACTTTGTACCTTGATTTTATCAACCTTTTCCTGATGCTGCTGCGTGTTTTTGGCGGCAGAAGAAGGTAAGATACTGTTTTTATCATATAAAAAGCCCTGTCGCCAAAAACACGACAGGGCTTTTTTATTGCACCTTGCTGTTTGAAAATTACCGCTTTATTGTGCAACTTTGCACCTGCTTATGGAGAAAGACGGAGGGATTAGACCCTGCGATGTCTTGGCAACCTGTACTTACAAGGTGCTACATTCTACTCAAACCCAAACTTTGCGGTTGGAGACAGATAAGCGAAAGAGGAACCCAGGACCGAATTTCGAGATAAGCTTTTTAAGTTTCCAATTGTGAGTTGCCGGTTTAAACTGACAACTGGCAACCCGCAACCAACAAACCCATGAATATCGAACAAGAATTACAAAAACGTATCCTGATTATTGACGGCGCGATGGGCACCATGATCCAGCGTTACCAGTTGGAGGAAAATGATTTCCGCGGAGAACGTTTCCGCGATCACCATTCCGATTTAAAAGGTAACAACGATTTGCTAAATATTACGCGTCCGGATATCATCAGAGCCATTCATGCCGAATATTTGGATGCCGGTGCCGATATTATCGAAACCAATACTTTTAGTACGCAACGCATTTCTTTGGCCGATTACCATCTGGAAGAATTAGCTTACGAATTGAGTTTTGAGGGTGCAAAAATAGCACGCGAAGTTGCGGATGAATACACTAAAAAAAATCCTGAAAAACCTCGTTTTGTGGCTGGTGCAATCGGCCCGACAAATCGTACGGCTTCACTTTCTCCTGATGTTAACGACCCAGGTTATCGTGCCGTAACTTTTGATGACCTTGCCGAAGCTTATTACGAACAGGTGCGCGGTTTGGTAGATGGTGGTTCGGATGTACTTTTGGTAGAAACTATTTTTGATACGCTCAACGCCAAAGCAGCTTTGTTTGCCATTAACCGCTATGCTTCTTTTACCGGCAAAAAATTGCCCATCATGATTTCCGGGACGATTACGGATGCTTCCGGCCGCACACTTTCCGGGCAAACGGTTGAAGCTTTTTGGAATTCGATCCGTCATGCCAATTTGCTTTCTGTCGGTTTAAATTGCGCACTTGGCGCAAAAGATATGCGGCCGCATTTGGAAGAGCTTTCACAAAAAGCAGATGTTTATATTTCGGCTTATCCAAACGCCGGTTTGCCCAACGAGTTTGGTGCTTATGATGAAGTTCCGCATGAAACGGCACATTTGGTGGAAGATTTTTTGCAAGCCGGATTCGTCAACATCGTTGGTGGCTGTTGCGGAACCACGCCGGAACACATTAGATGTATTGCCGAAAAAGCAGCAAAATATCCGCCGCGACAAAAACCAGTTATCGAACCATTTATGCATTTAAGCGGTTTGGAAGCAGTTACCATTACGCCCGAAAGTATTTTTGTAAATGTTGGCGAACGGACCAATATTACCGGTTCGCCCAAATTCTCTAAACTGATTTTAGCGGAGAATTATGAAGAAGCTTTAACCGTTGCACGTCAGCAGGTGGAAGGCGGCGCGCAGGTAATAGATATCAACATGGATGAAGGCATGATTGATTCGGAAGCTGTGATGGTGAAATTTTTAAACCTCGTTGCTTCGGAACCAGATATTTCTAAACTGCCGATCATGGTGGATTCATCCAAATGGAGCGTGATTGAAGCCGGCTTAAAATGTTTGCAGGGAAAAGGGATCGTCAATTCCATCTCCTTAAAAGAAGGCGAAGAAAAATTTAAAGAATACGCACGTAAAATCATGAATTACGGCGCTGCTGCCGTGGTAATGGCTTTTGATGAAAAGGGACAGGCCGATAATTATGAACGCCGGATTGAGATCTGTAAAAGAAGCTATGGTATTTTGGTTGATGAGTTGGGTTTTCCGCCGCAGGACATCATCTTCGACCCAAACATTTTAACCGTTGCAACCGGTTTGGAAGAGCACAATAATTACGCGGTTGATTTTATCAATGCCACGCGCTGGATCAAACAAAACCTGCCAATGGCTAAAGTTAGCGGTGGTGTAAGTAACATTTCGTTTTCCTTCCGGGGAAATAATGTGGTTCGAGAGGCAATGCACTCGGCTTTCCTTTACCACGCGATCCAAGCCGGAATGGATATGGGCATTGTAAACGCCGGAATGCTGGAAGTTTACGAGCAGATCCCGAAAGATTTACTGGAGCTGGTAGAAGATGTTTTGCTGAACCGAAGACCTGATGCGACAGAAAGATTGGTAGAATTTGCCGATAAAGTAAAAAGCAAAGGAAAAGAAATAGTGCGCGATGAAGAATGGCGCAAAGCTCCGGTGGAAAAACGGCTTTCGCACGCTTTGGTAAAAGGCATTATCGAATATTTGGATGCCGATGTAGAGGAAGCACGCCAACAAGCCGATAAACCGTTGGAAGTGATTGAAGGGCCGTTAATGAATGGCATGAACATCGTTGGCGATTTGTTTGGTGCCGGAAAAATGTTTTTGCCGCAAGTTGTAAAATCTGCCCGCGTGATGAAAAAAGCGGTTGCTTATTTGCTGCCTTTTATTGAAGCAGAAAAAGCACGTGTTATTTCTTCCGGAGAAGGTGTAGGCGATGAGCGCAAAAATGCCGGCAAAGTATTAATGGCGACGGTAAAAGGCGATGTACACGACATCGGCAAAAACATTGTTGGCGTAGTTTTGGCCTGCAACAATTTTGAAGTGATTGATTTGGGCGTGATGGTTCCGGCGCAACGCATCTTGGAAGAAGCCAAAAAGCAAAAAGTAGATATTATCGGATTGAGCGGACTGATTACGCCTTCGCTGGACGAAATGGTGCATTTTGCCAAAGAAATGGAACGCGAAGGTTTAACCATTCCGCTGATTGTTGGCGGCGCAACCACTTCCCGTATTCATGCGGCGGTTAAAATTGATCCGAATTATTCCGGCCCGGCCATCCACGTTTTGGATGCTTCGCGAAGTGTAACCGTTTGCAGCAGTTTGATGAACAAAGAAAAGCGCGGTGAATATATCATCGGCATTAAAGAGGAATACGCCAAAGCACGCGAAGCACATTTAAACAAACGTGTGGACAAGAAATTTATGCCGATAAAAGAAGCATCGGCACAAAAGTTCCAAATCAGTGTGGATGGAGATATCGCGCCAAAACCAACTTTCCTCGGCACAAAAACAATCAAAGATTTCCCGCTGAAAAATTTGCTTCCTTATATTGATTGGACACCGTTTTTCCATACCTGGGAACTGCGCGGCAGCTATCCTAAAATATTTAATGATCCGTTTGTTGGTGCCGAAGCCAAAAAATTGTTTGATGATGCGCAGGTTTTACTTTGGGAAATTGTATCAAAAAAATTGTTGCAGGCAAACGCCGTAATTGGGTTCTGGCCGGCAAACGCAGTAGGCGATGATATTGAATTATATACAGATGAATCCCGCACCAAAGTTTTAGATACTATTTACACGTTGCGCCAACAGGCCGAAAAACCAAAAGGCGAACCTTATTACGCGCTTGCTGATTTTATCGCCCAAAAAGATACCGGTATTGCTGATTATTGGGGAGGATTTGCCGTAACAGCAGGTTTAGGTTGTGATGAACTGGTGGCCAAGTTTGAAGCAGACCACGATGATTACAACAGCATCATGGCCAAAGCTTTAGCTGATCGTTTGGCAGAAGCTTTTGCAGAGAAAATGCACGAGTTGGTTCGCCGCGAGTATTGGGGTTATGCCAAAGACGAGCATTTGAGCAGCGATGACATGATTAAGGAAAAATACCAGGGCATTCGTCCGGCTCCGGGTTATCCAGCCTGTCCAGATCATACCGAAAAATGGACTTTATTTAAGCTGCTTGATGCTGAAAAAAACACAGGCATCTACTTGACCGAAAGTTTAGCCATGATGCCGGCTTCTTCGGTTAGCGGTTTTTACTTTGCGCATCCTCAATCTAAATATTTTGGTTTGGGGAAGATTACAAAGGAACAAGTTGAAGATTACGCAGAACGTAAAAATATGCCGATAAACGAAGTAGAACGATGGTTGAGTCCGAATTTAGGATATTGAGAAGAGCGAAGAAGAAAGAGCGAGGATACGACTATTGTAAGCCTATCATTTCAATAATTTAAAATGACTTTTACAGATTTGGATGCTTGGAAAGAAGCAAGAGCTTTAGTTAAAATAGTTTATACCTGCATTGAACGTTTTCCTAAAGAGGAAGTTTACGGTTTGCAATCACAGATTAAAAGGGCTGCAATTTCCATTCCATCAAACATAGCAGAAGGTTGCGGTCGTAATCATCCAAAAAATATGATGCGCTTTTATTATATCGCCCGTGGATCTGCTTATGAATTAGAAACGCAACTTTATCTTTCCCTCGACCTAAATTTTATTGATGAAACCGAACTGAAACCCATGTTAGAAAAATTAAAGAAAATTAGAGTTTTGTTGGCAGGTCTTATAAATTATCAAAGTAATCAACTCAACAAATAGTCATATCCTTTTCCGCGCTCAAAAACGCACGCAAATTAACAACCATATATATCCTTTTTCCTCGCTCTCCGCTCTTATAAACTCATGAAAATTACTGAACATATTAAAAATGCCAACGGCAAAACACTTTTTTCTTTCGAACTTTTACCACCTATAAAAGGACATGGCATACAGGGAATTTTTGATGCCATTGATCCGCTGATGGAACTGAACCCGCCGTTTATTGATGTAACTACTTCGCGCGAAGACCACTTTTACAAAGAACGCGGAAACGGTTTGCTGGAAAAAGTAACTTACCGGAAACGGCCGGGAACCGTTGCTGTTTGTGCGGCAATTATGAACCGGTACAAGGTAGATGCCGTGCCGCATTTGTTGTGCGGCGGGTTTACCAAAGAAGAAACGGAATACGCCCTGATTGATTTGCAATTCCTGGGCATTGATAATGTATTGGTTTTGCGTGGCGATGCGCGAAAAGGAGACGCAGGTTTTGTCCCAACGCCCGGCGGACATACTTATGCAACCGAGTTGTTGGAACAAGTAATCAACATGAACAAGGGTAAATACCTGCACGATGAATACGAAGCTGTTAAAACTGATTTTTGTGTGGGCATTGCGGCTTATCCCGAAAAACATTTTGAAGCGCCAAATTTAAAATCCGACTTTCAATTCTTGAAAAAGAAAGCAGATGCCGGTGCCGGTTTTATGGTTACGCAAATGTTTTTCGACAACAATAAGTACCGCGAATTTGTAAAATGCTGCCGCGAAAACGATATTAATATCCCAATTATTCCCGGTTTAAAACCGCTCACCACTTCCAAGCAATTGATCAGCCTGCCTAAAATTTTCCATATTGATATCCCCGAAGATTTAAGCGATGCCGTACAAGCCTGCACCAACGAAAAAGATGTAAAAGAAGTTGGGATTGAGTGGATGATCCAACAATGCAAAGAACTGGTGGAAATGGGCGCACCTGTTTTGCATTTTTATACGATGGGAAATGCGGAACCTACAAAACGGATTGCAAAAGCGGTGTTTTGAGGAATGCTTCTTTTACCCTATAAAAATTGGTGTCAGATTTTACAAAACGTTCAAATCTTTTAACGCTTTTTCCAATTCTTCTGCCGAAGTAAAACGGATGGATTGGATACTTAATTCCCGCGCAGCTTCCACGTTTCTTAAATTATCATCGATAAAAACAGCATCGGCCGGATTTACTTGATAACGGTCAAATAAAATCTGGAAAAAGGCAGCTTCCGGTTTTCTGATGCCTTCATCACCAGAAACCACAATACCATCAAACCAGTTTAAAAAATCAAACTGGCGCAACGCAATCGGGAAAAGTTCTGACGACCAATTGGTTAACGCGTAAAACTTATACTTTCCGGTTGCTCTTAGTTTTTTAAAGATTTCTACCGAACCTTCGATTGCGCCATCAAGCATTTCTTCCCACCGGCCATAATAGGCTTCAATTTCTGTTTTATGTTGCGGGAATTCTTCGATCAACGCTTTGGTCCCGGCTTCCAAACTTCGCCCGGCATCCTGCTCTTCGTTCCAGGTCAGCGTGCAAATATTTTCCAGAAAATGGTTGGTTTTTTCTTCGGAGTCAAATAACTTGTTGTACAAGAGTTTCGGGTCCCAGTTGATTAAAACGTTGCCTAAATCGAAGATGATGGTGTTGAACATGGAATACTACTCAATAAAAGTTTTTAAAAATTCTTGTGGAGAATAAATTGGCAGGGAAGGAATGGCTTGCTTTTGAAATTGCTGATCTTGGGTAATTACGAAATTTAAATCGTGCTGTAAAGCTGTGTAGTATTGTAAAGCATCTTCCACATCAGTCATCTTAGAAGATAAAGCCAGGACAGCAGTTTTATGGTTACAATCTATTACTGTTGAATTGTCTAAAAAATCTAAAAGCAATGCTTTTGAAACAGCAGATCCCAATATTTTTTTTGTGTAGTAGGCTGTGATATGCAGAATAGCCGGAGTTACAAAAACTTTAAAACGATTGTTGAAAATACCATCAAATAGTTTTTCGGTGATTTCAAATTCTCCTCTTTTTAAAAAAAAGTCTATCAAAACGTTTGCATCTAACAAGACTTTAAAAGCCATATTTAGCTGCATTATCTTCATAGTACTTCTTCTTCAAATCAACACCCTTATTCAAATCTTCCGGTACTTTTAGATTTTTAACCATATCCAAAAATGCTGGTCTTTTAGCGGGCTTTGTTAATTGTTTAAAATAATCTTCCACTAATTCTGAAATACTAACCTGCTTTTCTGCAGCATATGATTTGATTTCCAAAAGCAAATCTTTTTCAATAGTAAGGTTAACTTTACTTTTCATATTCAAATATACGCACTATTATTTTTGATGCGTATATTATTCATACTTCTTTTACCACTAAAAAATTTAGATTGAAGTCCCTTTCTCTGCCAATAAATAGGCCTTAAAAGAAGCATAATCAATTCCAAGCGC
Source organism: uncultured Mucilaginibacter sp. (assembly GCF_937859865.1). Taxonomy (GTDB): domain Bacteria; phylum Bacteroidota; class Bacteroidia; order Sphingobacteriales; family Sphingobacteriaceae; genus Mucilaginibacter_A. The sequence goes on along the minus strand of NZ_CALMAT010000018.1, from coordinate 70,924 downwards.
ATCTACTTTTTTCGGTTTTCCTTCCAGTTCAAGCACTTGTTCCGGGATTTCAATTTCCGCAGCAATCTCCTCCGAAAAAACATCCGGGAATTTACACGGGTGTGCCGTGGCCAAAAACACGCCGGTATTTTCCTGCTGCGGATGCTGTTTTTGCCATTCATCCAGCGCACGAAAAGCAATGGCTGTATGCGGACAAACTACATAATTATACAACCGGTAAACTTCTTCGATTGCGGCTGCGGTTTGCACATTATCAAAACTAAAACCACTTACCAATTTTGTGATGGCGGTTTGATCTTCCCGGAACAAATCCATAATGCGTGCCCAGTTGCTGGGATTTCCAACATCCATTGCATTAGAAATGGTAGCAACAGAAGGTTTAGGCTGATAAATGCCGCCGTTTAAAAACGTGGGAACGGTATCGTTTGCATTGGTTGCAGCGATGAAATGTTTAACCGGCAAACCCATTTTCCAGGCTAATAAACCTGCGCCAATATTGCCGAAGTTTCCGCTGGGAACAGAAAAAACAACATCGGTTTTACCTTCACGCTGCAACTGTGCAACGGCATTGAAATAATAAAAAGTTTGCGGGATTAAACGGGAAATATTAATGGAATTAGCCGAAGTCAACCGAAATTTCTCATTCAGTTCTGCATCTACAAAAGCCTGTTTTACCAATGCCTGGCAATCATCAAAAGTGCCGTCAACTTCAATGGCACGGATGTTTTGTCCGTTGGTTGTTAACTGCAATTCCTGGATTGCACTCACTTTTCCTTTCGGGTACAAAATCGTAACCAAAGTATTCGGAACGCCCAAAAAACCCAAAGCAACTGCGCCGCCGGTATCGCCGGATGTGGCCACCAAAACGTTCAGTTCTTTTTCGCCTTCGCGGAGAAAATAAGCCATTACGCGACTCATAAATCTCGCCCCAAAATCTTTAAAAGCCAGCGATGGTCCGTGGAAAAGCTCCAGCACATATTTATTTTCTTCCAGTTTTACAACCGGCGCCGGGAAATTAATCGCATCATTAATAATCGCTTTTAAATCTTCGGCAGGAATAATGCCTTGTAAGAGATGATCTGCAACGCGAAAAGCTATTTCCGGCAACTCATACTGTTGCAGGTTTTCCAAAAAATCATCCGGTAAACGAAGTATGTCCACCGGCATGTACAAGCCTTTATCCTGCGGCAAACTGTTAAAAACAGCTTCCTGGAAACTAACTTCGTGCTTTTTATTATTGGTACTGTAGAGTTTCATTTTTTGAATTGAAAAGAGCGGAGAGCGAGGAAAAAAGATCGTAGCCGCAATTGAATTAATTTAATATAATCGGCCCGTTATCATTTATAGGTGATACATACGTTTGACTTTTAATTTGTAAAGAAGCCAAATGTTTCGCTATTTTTTGGGTGATAAAAGAAGCATCGGCTTCGGTTTTGGTAAAAGCAAAAACCGAAGGCCCGGAACCGGAAATCCCGAAACTTATTGCACCGCTTTCCATCGCCATTTCGCGCATTTTGTAAAAATCCGGGATTAAAATAGAACGGACAGGTTCTACCAAAATATCTTTCATGCTGCGGCCGATTAGGTCAATATCTTTCAAAAACAAACCGCTAACCAAACCGGCAATATTGCCCCATTGCGTTACGGCATCTTTTAAAAATACTTTCTGGCGGATCATTTGCCGCGCATCTCTTGTCGGCACGTCAACTTCTGGGAAAATGATGGCGCAATACAAGCTTTCGGGGTGCGGCAAACAAATAATTTCCAACGGTTCATAACTTCTGATCAGCACAAAACCGCCTAACAAAGCCGGTGCAACGTTATCGGCATGACCGTAACCGCACGCCAACTCCTCGCCTTTCATGGCAAAAGGAACCAGTTCTTGTTGTGTCAAAGGCTGATCCAACAAATTATTTATCGCAAACAAACCCGCAACCGTACTGGCCGAACTGGAACCCAATCCGCTGCCAATCGGCATTTTTTTATGCAGTTCGATTTCGATGCCTAAATCCGGCTGACCAATATGATCCAGATAATGTTTTACACTTGCGCTAACCGTATTTTTTGTGGCATCCAAAGGCAAACGGCCGTCGTCGCCGGTAATTTTTGTGATGGTGATGCCTGGTTTTTCTACCTTGCGCATCACCACTTCATCACCCGGCGCGTTTACGGCGAAACCAAGGACATCAAAACCGCAAACTACATTGGCAACGGTGGCCGGAGCAAATACTTTTATGGAATCTTTCATTTTTTTTAAAAGAGCGGGGATCGAAGATAAAGGATCGGACTTTAAAGTTTAGTTTTTTAATGCGCCCCAACATTTACCAGATCAGCAAAAACACCGGCAGCGGTAACTTCGGCACCGGCACCCGGACCTTTGACCACCAACGGCCGTTCTTTGTAACGTTCTGTGGTGAAGGAAATCACGTTATCGCTGCCCGAAAGCGAGTAAAAAGCATGATTTGCATCTACTTGTTGTAAAGTAATCGAAACTTGTCCGTTTTCCAGTTTTCCAATATAACGCAGCACTTTGCCGTTACTTTCGGCTGCTGTTTTTATGCCGTTAAAAAAAGCATCTTCCGCTTTTAAAGCTTCGTAAAATTCGGCTACGGTGCCAGCTTCGATTGCTGTTTTTGGCAGCATATTTTCCAATTGTACGTCGCTTGCTTCCAACGGATAACCGGCATCGCGCGCCAGAATCAGCATT
>NZ_CALMAT010000018.1:31677-68207 GCF_937859865.1 uncultured Mucilaginibacter sp. | reverse complement strand
GATCGGGTTCGGTATAACCTTTTTCCTGCGCTTCTTTCACCACGTCGTGGAAACTCGCTTCACCTTTAAAATTATTAAAAATGAAAGAAATCGTTCCCGATAAAATTGCTTCGATTTTCAAAACCCGGTCGCCTGAAACCATCAGATTTTTTAATGTTTGGATAATTGGCAAACCGGCGCCAACATTGGTTTCATAATAAAAATCAACACCATGACTTCTGGCCGCATCTTTAAACTTTTTATACTGTTCGTAACTCGCCGAATTCCCGATTTTATTGCAGGTTACAATGGAAATGTTCGACTTAAAAACCGCTTCGTAAAAAGCAATTGGTTTCGGACTGGCGGTGTTATCAATAAAAACAGCATTGGGCAAATTCATCGCTTTCATCCGCGCTACAAATTCATCTAATTGCGCCGTTTCTCCAGCGTTTTCCAATTCATTTTGCCAGTTTTCTAAAGCCAAACCATCACTGTTAAAAACCATTTTACGCGTGTTGCTGATACCGACGACTTTTACCTGAATGCCATTATTTTCCTGCAAAAACTCAGTGTGAGCTAACAGTTGGCGGAACAATGTTTTACCGATATTGCCCGTGCCCAGATTAAAAACATGCAAGGTTTTATTTAGCTCGGTAAAAAAAGCATCGTGAACGGCGTTTAAAGCTTTGTTGAGATCGGGACGCGCAATCACAACCGAAATATTATACTCGGATGAACCTTGCGCAATTGCCCGAACATTGACACCATTTCGTCCCAGCGCATGAAACAACTTGCCCGACATGCCCGGCGTTTGCTTCATGTTTTCGCCAACGATGGCCAAAATAGAAAGGTTTTGCTCGAAAACTGGCTTTTCCAACTTTTTGGCGATCAGTTCCAGTTCAAATTCCTGCTCGATTAAATGTTGCGCTTTCGGTGCATCAGCCGGATGAATGGCAAAAGTAATGCTATGTTCGGAAGAGGATTGTGTGATCAAAATAACGTTAATTTGTTCTCGCGCCAAAAGCGAAAATAATCTTCCGCTAAAACCGGCTTTTCCAACCATTCCGCTGCCTTCCAGATTGATAATACTGATCTCGTTGATAGAAGAAATGCCTTTTATCGTTAGGTTTGAGGGGCCGCAATCATGTTTAATTACCGTTCCGGGAAAATCTGGTTCAAACGTATTTTTTATGGCGATTGGAATGCGTTTTAAAAACGCCGGAATCATGGTTGGCGGATAAATCACTTTCGCCCCGAAGTAAGAAAGTTCCATTGCTTCTGTATAAGAAAGTTCGGGCAGCGGGAATGCTTTTTTTACCATCCTCGGATCGGCGGTCATCATGCCGTTTACATCGGTCCAAATTTGGATTTTTGCTGCATTTAACGCCGCACCTACAATTGCTGCCGTATAATCGCTTCCCCCGCGGCCTAAAGTTGTAATGCGGTTATGTTCGTTGCTCGCAATAAAGCCAGTTAAAAACAGTATTTTGCCTTGATGTTCGCTGTAAAAACTTTGGATCAGGATGTCGGTCAGTTCGGTCTGAACACGCGCTTGTCCGAAATTGCTATCGGTTTTAATCAAATGTGTCGCATCAACATACAACGAATCTAAAAAAAACTGTTCCGCAATTTTGCTGATCATAAAAGCAGAACAACGTTCGCCGTAACTTAAAACCAAATCCCGGGTTTGTGCGGTAAGTTCTTTTAAACTCGAAATCCCTTGCAGCAAATCTTCCAGCTCATTAAAAAATATTTTCAATTTGGTAAAAACCGGATTTTGGCGCTGTACATCCAGCAATGTTTTTATAATGGTAAAATGGCGTGTTTCTAATTCAGTTAAATAACTGGCATATTCTTCTCCAACCGAAGCTTTTTCGGCCATTTGTGCCAATAAGTTGGTAACGCCGCCCATCGCCGAAACAACCACAACCGGCGCACCGGAAGCCGCATTTTCTTTTTGAACAATTTGTAGCAGTGTTTGGATACTTTCGGGAGAACCAACGGACGTGCCTCCGAACTTTAAAATTTTCATTATTAATAATTTAACAAAAAAGCCTTCCTCTTGGCGGAGGAAGGCTTTTGATGATTTTTATCTTTTTAATTTTCACCAAATTTATACTTCCTCCGCTGTGTTGCCGGTGGTAGTAATAATCGTGGTAAAAATTGGGTTGAACATTTGCAATCGTTTTTGATAACAGCGTAAAGTAAATGCTTTGTTCCCAAATTCGCAATAAAATTAATTTATAAATTTTGCCGGTAAAAGAAGTATATACAAAAAGTATAACTATTTTTGATAGATAAAAACAGTATCCATGAAAAGTGTTTTGCTGAAATTAGACGATAAGCTTTTTGAAGAAACCGAAAAACAGGTAAAAGCGTTGCAAGTGAGCCGAAACGGTTACATTAAAGAAGCGATTGCCAATTACAACAAAAAGTTGGAACGCAAGGCTTTGGAAGAACAGTTGCGGCGGGAAGTGGAAATTTTAAAGGAACATGATCCGGATAAAGAGTTGAAGGAATTATTTGAAACTGCTTCTTTAACCGATTTACAAAAACATTTGGATGAATAAGCAATCGCCGCTGCAATACGAAATCTGGATTGCCGATTTGGAACCGGGAAACAAAAGCGAACCGGGAAAAATCAGGCCGGTTGTGATTTTACAATCAGATATTTTGCATAATGCTGGCCACAGTTCAACTATTGCTTGCGCAATTTCTTCTCAGCCCCGACAAGGTATTTCTTTGATTCGTATTCAGGTAAAACCTACGGATGAAAACGGTTTAAAAAAGCAATCGTACATTTTAGCAGATCAGATTAGGGCGTTAGATTTGTCGCGGTTGCAGGAAAAGATTGGCAAACTGGACGATGAAACCATTAATTATTTACGCAAAAGCATAAAAGCTGTTTTATCTTTCGACTAATGCAAGGCTTAGTAACAAAATCAACCGGAAGCTGGTACCAAGTACAAACCGCAAACGGCGACCGCTTTGATTGTCGCATCAAAGGCAAGTTCCGAATGAAAGGCTTAACCACCACCAACCCAATTGCCGTTGGCGATCAGGTGGATTTTGAGATCGAACCAGACCAGCAAACCGGCGTGATCCATAAACTGCACGACCGGAAAAATTATATCATTCGTAAATCCATCAATCTCAGCAAACAGGCGCAGATAATCGCGGCTAATTTAGATTTGGCTTTGCTGGTGGTAACGCTGGCTTCGCCCCGAACTTCGCTGGGTTTTATTGACCGTTTTTTGGTTACTGCCGAAGCTTATGGCATCCCGGCCGGTATTATTTTCAATAAATTGGATCTGTTTAGCGATGAAGGTTTGGAAATTTTGGCTGATTACCGTTCTATTTATGAGCAAATTGGGTATCAATGCCTGGAAGTTTCAGCCTTAAAAAAAACAGGCATAAAAGAAGTAGAAGCCGTTTTGAAAGATAAAACCACGCTTTTTTCCGGCCATTCCGGCGTAGGAAAATCAACCTTAATCAACACGCTTTTACCTGAACAAAATCTAAGAACAGGCGAAATTTCTGATTGGAGCGATTCCGGAAAACACACCACCACTTTTGCGGAAATGTTTGAACTGCCTTTCGGCGGTTTTTTAATTGATACGCCCGGCATCCGCGAGTTAGGCGTGATTGATATCGAAAAACAGGAACTGAGCCACTTTTTCCCCGAAATGCGCAACCTGCTCAACCAATGCCGTTTCCACAATTGCCGCCACATTAATGAGCCTGGTTGCGCTGTTTTAGCTGCGCTGGAAGCTGGTGAAATTGAGCCTTCGCGTTATGAAAGCTATTTGAGTATTTATCAGGGAAATGATACGCGGGCTTGAGAATTTGATTTGAAGTCATAATTTTTAAAATGAGGGCAGTTATCCAGCGCGTAAGCGAAGCATCCGTAAAAGTAAACGGTTTGGCAACCGGCGAAATTGAAACAGGTTTTGTGGTTTTGCTGGGGATTGAAGAAGCAGATTCCGAAGAAGATGTAACTTGGCTGGCACAAAAAATCATCAACCTGCGTGTTTTTGCTGATGAAAACGGTTTAATGAACAAAGCTTTGGCAGATGTGAACGGTTCGGTTTTACTCATCTCGCAATTCACGCTTTTTGCACAAACGAAAAAAGGAAACCGGCCGTCGTTCATCCGCGCAGCAAAACCAGAATTTGCCATTCCGTTGTATGAAATGATGATTAAAACGCTGGAAAACTTGTTGGGTAAAAGCATTTCCACCGGACAATTCGGCGCGGATATGAAGGTCAGTTTGGTAAACGACGGACCGGTTACCATCATCATGGATACAAAAGATAAAGACAACCACTGATTTTATGACGATAAAAGAAGCACAGCAAGCGGTTGATGAATGGATCAATACAACCGGAATCCGCTATTTCAACGAACTCACCAACACAGCCATTTTGATGGAAGAAGTTGGCGAAGTTGCCCGTATTATGGCGCGCAAATACGGCGAACAATCGTTCAAAAAATCCGACGAAAGCGTAAACCTGCCAGATGAAATGGCCGATGTCTTATTTGTGTTGATTTGCCTGGCCAACCAAACCGGCATTGATTTAACGGAGGCTTTAGAAAAAAACATGGCTAAAAAGAGTATCCGCGATGCGGACCGGCATAAGAATAATGAGAAATTGAAGTGAGTAGAAATTATTCTTTCAACTTCACCAACTTCTCTCCTTCCAAAACCGGAATTGCCGTCGTTAAATCAACCTGCAAACAAAAACGAATATCTTCTTCAATGCCTAACTTTTTTAAGCGGTCGCTGTGTGCTGTTTTTTGCAGGTATAAATTGAGGTTATTTTTTCCAAGTTGAAAAAGATCGTTGGCAGCGATACTTGAGTCGTCTAATTTGTAGTTGCCTGCTTTCAACTGATCAACAACGGCTCCAGCAAATAAAGTGTCTTCCAAGTTGAAGTTGTTTTTCCAACCGGCGCAAACTAACAAAACATTTTTCTGCTGGTCTTTCAGCCAATTGCACAAAGTGGTGAGGTTTAAAAAAGAACCGATCACAATTTTTTTGGCTGCGCGGGAAAGATGTAAAGCATGTGTTCCGTTGGTTGTAGTAAGCACGATTGTTTTGCCCGCAACTTTTTCTTTGGTGTAAGAAAAAGGCGAATTACCGAAATCAAAACCTGCTACCACTTCGCCGTTACGCTCGGCAGCGAGCAAATAATCCAAGCCTTTTTCGCGGTACGCCGTGCATTCCTCTACCTGCGCAACAGGAATGATCGCTTCGGCACCGTTTTCAATGCCGTAACAAATGGAAGACGTTGCCCGGAAAATATCAATAATCACGGCAATGCTGTTTTCAATTGGATAAAGCGGCAGCAGCGCGGGCGTGAGGCAAGTTTCGATCTTTAATTTTTCGCTCATTTGAAATTAGTTAACACTGATTTTTAGGTGGTAAAAGAAGCATCGGCGAAAAAACAATTATTTGTAAAAAGGCGGCTTCACTACTTTGGCTTTGATTTTTTGATCGCGGATTTTGATGTAGATTTCTGTTCCTTCTTTGGCAAAAGTATTGCTCACATAACCCAACCCAACTGCTTTTTGCAACGATGGCGATTGTGTGCCGGAAGTTACTTTGCCGATTACGTTTCCTTCAGCATCAACAATTTCGTAATTGTGGCGCGGAATGCCGCGTTCGATCATTTCAAAACCAACCAACTTTTTGCTGATGCCTGCTTCTTTTTGCTGTTTCAAGGCTTCGGAATTCACAAAATCTTTACTGAATTTGGTGACCCAGCCCAAACCGGCTTCGAGCGGAGAAGTGGTATCGTCAATATCGTTTCCGTACAAACAAAAACCCATTTCCAAACGCAAAGTATCGCGCGCAGCGAGACCAATCGGTTTGATGCCAAAAGGTTCGCCGGCTTTAAAAATGGCGTTCCAAATGGTTTCGGCGTGATCGTTATCAAAATAAATTTCAAAACCACCGGCACCGGTATAACCTGTTGCAGAAATAATTACGTTGTTGATCCCGGCAAAAATGCTTCTTTTAAAGGTATAATATTCCATCGAAGCGAGGTCAACATCGGTTAAGCTTTGCAACGCTTCGGCAGCTTTCGGGCCTTGCACGGCCAGCAGCGAGGTGCGGTCGGAAATGTTTTTCATCTCCACACCAAAATCGTTGTATTTCGAAATCCAGTCCCAATCTTTTTCGATGTTGGAAGCATTTACCACGAGCATGTAGGTTTTCTCGTTCAAACGGTAAACCAGCAAATCATCTACAATACCGCCATTTTCGTTCGGCAAACAGGAATATTGCACTTTGCCGTCGTACAATTTTGAAGCATCGTTGGTGGTTACTTTCTGGATCAGATCTAATACTTTTTCGCCTTTCAAAATAAATTCGCCCATATGGCTCACATCAAAAACCCCAACCGCTTTACGCACGGTATCATGTTCGGCATTAATCCCGGCGTAGGTAACCGGCATGTTGTAACCGGCAAAAGGCACCATTTTGGCACCGGTTTTTATGTGTGTATCGGTGAGGGCAGTAGTTTTCATGGTAACAATTTTTGTGGTGGCAAAAGTAGCAAAATAAGGAGAAGGGCAATGCAATTAACCGGCTGGAACAGCAGTGCTTTTTGAACCGTCTAAAAGCGGATCGCGGACCCGAAAAGTTAGCCGGTGATAAGGCGTAAACCCTTTTTCTAAAATAACCGAGCGGTGTTTTTGGGTTGGATAACCTTTGTTTTGATGCCAGTGGTATTCGGGATGTTCTTGGGCGATTTTTTTCATGTAATCATCGCGGTAGGTTTTTGCCAGGACGGAGGCGGCCGCGATGCTGTAATATTTGCAATCACCTTTTACAATGCAGGCATGATCGAGCGAATTGTATTTTTTGAAATAATTGCCGTCAACAATCAAAAATTCGGGTGGTAAAAGAAGCATATCCAGTGCGCGGTGCATGGCCAGAATGGAAGCTTGCAGAATATTGATTTGGTCAATCTCCAAATTATCAACCGAAGCTACGGCAAAAGCCAAAGCTGTTTTTTCAATCTCCAATCGCAATTGGTCGCGCGTTTTTTCATCCAATTGCTTAGAATCGTGCAGTTCGGAATGAACAAAGTCCTGCGGCAAAATAACGGCGGCGGCAAAAACCGGCCCGGCCAAACAACCACGGCCTGCTTCATCGCAACCGGCTTCCAACAACGTGTGCTGATAGCGCGGTAAAAGTGCCGGTCTGTTGTTCGTGGCCATCATCAAATTTTGAACTGAATTGATACTGTTTTTACCGGTCAAAAATTGGTGTTTTATTTACAACAAATGGTGAGCAATGTAATATCATCAATGGGTTTGCCTTTAACCTGGCGGTTGATGTGGTCGAGTATTTTGGTGTTGAAATGGTCGGGTTTTAATTTGCCGTGCGTTTTTACATATTCGCGCAGCTTTTTTTCGTTCCAGTTTGGGCTTTCCTCGTCGTATTCGATCAAGCCATCGGTATAATTAAAAATCGTAAACTCTTCTTCCAGCAGCATTTCGCCCATGTTTACAAAGGGCAGCTTATCCAAAACACCAATAATAGTGGTGCCTAATTTTAGCTCGGTGATGCAGCCTTTGTGGTAAACGATGGACGGGTTATGGCCGGCATTAATGTAGCTGAGCATCCGGCTTTTCTGGTTAAATTTTCCCAAAAATATAGTAATAAATTTTTCGCCGCGGGTGGTTTTGATGATTACATCGTTTAGCTTTTCGATGATGGTTGTCAAATCTTCTACCACCGATGCCCAAGCGCGCAAACTGGCTTGCAAATTGGCCATCAGCAAAGCGGCAGAAACACCTTTGCCGGAAACATCGGCAATACACCACAAAAATTCATCTTCGTTTAGGCGGATAAAATCGTAATAATCGCCGCCGATATTTTGGTGCGGCAAATAACGCGCGCCAACTTCAATCCCCGGCTCGTTGTAAATGGTAATCGGGATCAGCATTTGCTGCACATCACCCGCCAGTTCCATTTCGCGCTGAAAGCGTTCGGCCTCGATGCGTTTTCTAAACAGCTTTTTGTTCTCCAAAGCCACCACAATCACGTTGGAAAGCGTTTGGATAAAGTTGAGGTCGTTGCCCAGCATTTGCGGCGTGGTTTTAAAATCGCCAATGAGTGCAAAAGCCAGCAGTTTGTTTTTTTGAAAAACCGGGATAAAGTAATCGTAATCGCACAGGATTTCGTTTTCGTATAAGCTAACTTGTACGGGCCCTTTAAATTTCCCTAAACCTTTGCAGGCTTTCAGCAATACGCGGTGCTGCTCAAACTCGCCGCCGTAGTAAGAAACGCATTTAAAGCGGTTTTCCACTTCGGCCATAAACCGGAACTTGCCCACTTGCAGGTAATCTTTCAAAATCACTTCCAGCATGTCTAGCAAAACTGCCGTCGTGGCACTTTTGTTGATTGCCTGGGTTACTTCCAGCAAAGCATTTAATTCTGCCTGTCTTTTTAAAAGCAGGCGGATCAGTTCATCCTCTTCAGAATTATTGTTGACGTTTTGCATGAAATTATACTTCTTCCCTCATCATTTATATTGATTAAATCCGCGTATTTTGTGATTTAACATCAAACGCATCGCGCAAGCCAATAGTTACCACATTAAAAGCATAAACTATCAACATGATGGCCAACCCCGGCAAAATAGCAAGATAAGCTGAATCTATCACAATGTAACCATAATGTTCTTTAATCATGGCGCCCCAAGTGGGCGTTGGCGGTTGCGCGCCGTAACCCAAAAAGCTTAAACCGGCTTCGAGCAAAATAGCCGAAGCAAAATTAGAAGCCGCCAAAACCAAAATTGGCCCGGTAATATTGGGCAAAATATGATGGCGGATTATGCGGTAATGACCAAAACCCAAAGCACGCGCCGCTTCAATAAATTCAACTTGTTTTAAGGCGATTACCTGGCCGCGCACCAAACGGCCAACTTCTACCCACATGGAAAGGCCAACGGCTACAAATATCTGCCATAAACCTTTGCCTAAAGCAAAAGAGATGGCAATCACCAGCAGCAGCGCCGGCAAGGCCCATAAAACATTCATCAGCCAGCTCAGCAATTCGTCTGTTTTTCCGCCAAAATAACCTGCGGCCGAACCAACAGTTACGCCAACAATCAAACTAATTAGTACAGATACGAAACCCACAGCAAGTGAGATTCGGGCACCAATAATTAACCGGCTTAACATATCGCGGCCATAAATATCTGTGCCCAACCAAAATGTTTTTTTGATGATTTGCTGGTCTGTTATTTCTTTTTGCACTTGGGGCAATGCTTCTTTTAGCACCTCTTTTTTGGTGTCTTGGGTTGAAGGATTATCCGCAATGCTTTTTTTACCACTGATTTTATAAATGTTGTAAGCAGTTTCTGCGGCCACATCTTCATCGCCGATGTATTCGCGGACGTAAATGGAATCTTTGTTGAAACGATAATGGGTTATCGGCACGTTGTGCCAGGGCGAAGGCTGGCCGAACAGCATTTTACTAATAAAATTGACGGTATCCGTGCGGTCTTCTTTTTTAATGCGGAGGATGGTAAAAGAAGCACCAGGCTTTTTCAGGCCCAGTTGCACCAGCATATCGTTGGCTTGCGGCGTGCCGTCGGGCGTAATCAGATAACCTAAAACGGCAACAAGCGATGTGAACAAAATCAACAACATTCCGGCAACGGCTAATTTATTTTGAAAGAAAATTTTTTGGTTAGAAGAAAGATTGGCTTTGGTCAATGGCTGTTCAACAGGAATGTTTTAAAGTTTAAATATAGGCTTTGGTGCTTCAAAACCCTATTTTATTTTCAAAAATATGTCAATGCACTTTCCGGCCTTTCCATTCGTACGTGCCTTTGTTGCCAATGATGCCGATGTAAACCACGTAAAAAACGTGCAGCAAAGAACCTAAAGGCAGCAAAAACAGCAGTTTACGCCGTTTAAAAAACATGGCGACAAGAAATAAAAAGATGCCTTCGGCAAAAATTTTAAAAAGTAATTGCAAGCCGGCAACTTTTAAAAAGTATGGGTTGAAAATGCCGGCCACCAAATTTACCAGGATAATGGCGTTGAAAAGCCAGAAACCAACCGACAAAGCCACAATGGATTTGTCTTTATACTTCACCGACTTTGATGCCCAGCGGCGGCGTTGCTGCTTAAATTCTTCCCAGTTTGGTTTGGCGTGCGTATAAACGATGGCTTCGCGCTGCTTTAAAAATTGGATTCCCTTCGGGTATCTGGCAGCTATTTTTTGCAGCAGCAGCTCGTCATCGCCGGAGGCCAGATCATCAATTCCTTTAAAACCGCCAACTTCGTTAAAAACACTTTTTTTATAGGCCAAATTTGCGCCGTTGCAAGTGGAAGCTTTTCGGTTGCCGATGGTTGCCGCGCCTAAACCGATAAAAGCCGAAAACTCCAGCGCCTGCATACTTTCGAACAAATTTTTATCTTCAAAAAAAGCAACCGGCGAGGACAACATCAACACGTTACTTTCTTCAAACTTAGTTACAATCGCTTCCAACCAGTGCACGCCCATGCGACAATCGGCATCGGTAGCCACCATTAAATCGCCGGTTGATAAACGGATGGCTTCGCTGATGGCTTTCTTTTTGTACGAATTTAAGACCCGGTCTTCTTTCAACTGCAACAATTTTATGCCGCGATTCGCATAACTTAAAATAATTTCGGCGGTACGATCTGTTGAGTGGTCATCGGCAATAATCACTTCCAATAATGCCTTCGGATATTGCTGCGCCAAAATATCTTCGATGGTTTTGTGGATGCCGGCCTCTTCATTCCGCGCAGCAATTAATACCGTTACTTTGGTTTGATATGCTGTTTTTAGCACATAAAAATTGGGCTTGATACGCAGCCAGCCGCGGATCAAAAACACAAACAAAAGCACATACAAAACCGTAAATAAAACTGCTGCCGAACTAAGTATTGTTGCCAAAGAAGTTAAGTTTAAGTACAAAAACAGAACCGATCACCGCAGGAATGATCAGATTGATCAGCCAGATGCAAGATACACAAGCCATAATGGCGACCGATTGCGTGGTGATAAACCCGAACAGATAATTGGCGATGAAGTTGCGCACGCCAATATCCAGCAAATCCAAAGACGGGATGGCCGACTGGATAAAAAACAGGTTAAAAACCATCACCATCACCGGGATTAAATGCAAATCGGGCAGCAAAATATGGATCAAAATATAATATTGCGAAGAAAAAACCACAAAACGTGCCAGGCTCAGTAACATAATCAAAGTTAATTGCGGGAAGCTGTACTTGGCCATGATGCTAAAAAAGCGGTGGTATTTTTGGAGGAATTTGATCTTATCCAGCAAAAACACCAGCCAGCGGATGCGAAAATACAACAACAAAAAAGCAAGGATAAAAACAGCACCGAACACGGTGATCCCAAAAGAAAGCCAAAAGTTTAAATGCTGATACGTGTAAATTAAATACAGCAGCGACAAAGTGCCCACCACATTGGTTACGGTATTTTGGCCGAAAGCACCAACGGCCATCGCAAAAATGCCGTGAATGCGTTTTCTTGGTGGTAGGTACAAAATCCGGCCGCCATATTCGCCAATGCGGTTTGGGGTGATGATCGCCATGGTTAATCCGCAAAAAACGGCTTCGATAGATTTCCACAAACTCATTTTTTCGAGCAGCTTGGTCAGGTATTTCCATTTCACGGCTTCTAAAACCCAATTCAAAAACATCAGCAAAGTAACGGCAATCAAGCCTGCGTAAACCTGGTTTTGCCCAACCGAATGGATACGGTTTACAAATTGCTCCAGGTTTTTGTTGTGGTTAACGTGCCGGTAAACAAACCAGATGGTAAGCAGTAAAATCCCTGCTTTTAACAGGTAACCAAGCGTTTTACGGGCAATACGGGCCAAGGCTAAATTTTTTGCAATGTTACGGATTTGGGCTATACTTGTTCTATGCAGGTGGAAAAATCGAAAGAGCGGATTATTTTAGGCATTGACCCCGGAACGAAAGTGATGGGTTACGGTTTGGTGAAAGAGAACGGACAAAAGCTGGAACTGCTGAGTTTGGGCGTGGTGAAGATGGAACATCTGGACGACCACATGCTGAAACTGCAGCGTATTTTTGAAAAAACCGTCAATTTAATTGATAATTACCACCCGGATTGTTTGGCGATTGAAGCGCCTTTTTATGGCAAAAATATCCAAGTGATGCTGAAATTGGGACGCGCGCAAGGCGTAGCGATGGCGGCGGCACTTTCCCGTAATGTGGAAATTACAGAGTATTCGCCACGAAAAATCAAGCAGTCCATCACCGGAAACGGAAACGCCAGCAAAGAACAGGTTGCCGCCATGCTGCAAAATTTGCTAAAGTTTAACGAAACGCCCGATTTTTTGGATGCCACGGATGGTTTGGCGGTTGCAGTTTGCCATTCATTCCAAAAAATCAGCACCAAAAGCGGCGCCAAAAAGAGCTATACCGGTTGGGAATCTTTTGTGAAAGATAATGTAAAACGTGTTGCTTCGCCAGCAGTTATCGCAAAAAAAGTAGTGTAAAAGAAGCATTGTTGGTTTAGCACGATACTTCTTTTATCGGCATAAAATCTTAGTCGTTCCGCAATGCTTCTTTAATTTTCTCCGCCGTTACTTCCATTTCTGCTGCGCTAAAACTCAATTTTGGGCGGGAGAAATTCATATCGTTTACTTCGTTCATCGGAATTAAATGAATGTGCGCATGTGGCACTTCCAAACCAATTACGGCAACGCCCACTTTTTTGCACGGAATCACTTTTTTTAAGCCTTCGGCCACAATTTTGGCAAAGATCATTAAGCCATTGTATGTTTCATCGTCCAAATCGAACAGGTAATCCACTTCCTTTTTCGGGATCACCAGGGTATGGCCGTTAGCAAGCGGACTCACATCCAGAAAAGCCAGAAAATCAATGCTTTCTGCTACTTTGTACGCTTCAATTTCACCGGAAACGATTTTTGAAAAAATGGTTGACATGTTGTTGTGTTAAAAGTTAGGTTCTGAACTATGAACTATTATCAATAAACTATTACCTATAAACTAAACTCACCTGCTAATCTCCATAATTTCAAACTCAATCTTACCGGCCGGAACCGTAATTTCGGTTTTGTCGCCTACTTTTTTGCCCAGCAAACCTTTGGCAATAGGCGAAGTAACCGATATTTTGCCGGCTTTAAAATCAGCTTCCGTTTCGGATACTAATTGGTATTGCATCACCGCACCGTTCTTCAAATTTTTTATTTTGACTTTAGACAAAGCCAGCACTTTGGTGATGTCCATTTTTGATTCGTCCAGCAAGCGTGCGTTGGCCAGCACTTCGCCTAATTTGGCAATCTTCGCTTCGTGCAAACCTTGTGCTTCTTTTGCCGCATCATATTCTGCATTTTCCGATAAATCGCCTTTATCGCGGGCTTCTGCAATCTGTTTGGCAATCGAGGCGCGGCCTTCTGTTTTCAGAAACTGCAGTTCTTCCTTCAATTTCTCTAACCCTTCTTTTGTATAGTAAGCAACTTCTGCCATGATCAAATATCTTTAAATTCTGGTTGTTATAAACTAAAAACATCCTTCTGAAAAAGAAGGATGCAACGTTTTTAAAAAACAAACAAGACTACACCGGCTTGCCTGCATAGTCTTGTTTTTGTTAGAACGAAGATAAAAACTTTAAACCTTAAACTCCAAATTTTTCAGTTTTTCGGCCAGCACTTCGCTTATTTTCCGGTACGAATCAAATGTCCAGCCGGCAATGTGCGGCGTTAACAAAACACGGCCACTGCTTTTTAGTTCCTCAAACCAGCTTTGTTCTGCCAGCGACGGAAATTTTTCTGTTTCCAAAACATCCAAACCTGCACCCAAAATTTTGCCGCTTTTTATCCCGTTTAAAATAGCTTGTACTTTGGCGATTTCTCCGCGCGAGGTATTTAGCAAAAAAATCGGTTTGCGGAAATGGAACAGATATTCATCATCCACCATGCCTTTGGTTTCTGGTGTAAGCGGAATATGAAAACTGATGACATTGCTTAACCGCACAATTTCTTCCATGCTTACTTCGCGCGCAAACTTGTCGGAAAAGCCGGTTTTGTATTTATCATAAGCAATCACTTCCACACCAAAACCACTTAGTTTTTGGGCGAAACTTTTGCCCATGTGGCCGTAACCAATAATGCCAACGGTTTTGCCTTTCAGTTCATAGCCGCGGTTGCCTTCGCGGTCCCAAATGCCGTTTCTGATTTCGATATCCGCTTTCCTAAAATTATTCATCAGCGAAAGCAGCAAACCAACAGCATGTTCGCCAACGGCATCACTATTTCCTTCGGGCGCGTTGATGCAGGCGATGCTTCTTTTATCGGCATAAATTTCGTCTATGTTGTCCATTCCGGCTCCGGCGCGTGCAATAAAACGCAGTTTTGGTGCCGCATCTATAATTTCCTGATCTACTTGAAACTTGGTTCTTATCGCCAAACCTTCGTAATCTGCAATTACGCTTAACGTTTTTTCTCGGGTAAAAGAAGCATCAATAGTGCAGGTATAACCTAATTTTTCGGCAGCCTGGGCGAAAGCTGGGTGGAGGTCATCGACGATTAGTATTTTTTTTTGGATGGAAGCAGGCACTTTGTTTAATATTTCAGGCAAAGATAGCGGATATTTTAAAAAGGGTTACGTGTTGGATTTTGACGGTTATCCCAAAATGAAACCAAATATATTTCTTTGGTACGGATCAAATAAAACAGAGAAGTTTGCTTGGTAATAACTGCTTTTCTGATTTGATTATAATTGGAAGCCGGATAAATATAAGGATGTGCGCGAATTACTTTTACAACAGCTTCGGTTTTTAAAATAAAATCTTTTGTTTCTTTTTCCGTCCAGCGATAATTTAAAAAATCAATAATGTTTTCAAATTGAAACCTTGCTTCTTCAGACCAATTAACCGTTAAGGCCATAACGCGCTTTTATTTCTTTCATTACAGAATCATGGCTTTGAACCCGACCTGCTTCAACATCCGCTAAACCACGATTGATACTTTCTTTAACTGAATCAGGTAACCCATCCCAAAAATCAGGCTCTTGCCTTTGAAAAACACTTTTGATTTCCTGAATAACTTCTTCATTTTCTGTTTCCAAAATCAATTTAAGCAATTCTATTTTTTCAGCTTCAATATTCATTTTCAATCGTTTAATCAAATATAATAAACTATTTATTCTCTTCAATCATGTTTGTAAGTTTAACAAAATCCCCAACACTTAACCTTTCCGCACGTAAATCCAGCAACGGTTCTTCCGTCATTTTTTCTTTGTTGATGAGCGAAGAAAGCGCATTACGCAACGTTTTCCGCCGCTGATTAAATCCCGCTTTTACAACCTGCCAAAACAGTTTTTCATCACAATCCAATTCCCTAACTTCATTTCGAGTTAATCGAATTACCGCCGAAAGCACTTTTGGCGGCGGGTTAAAAACGCCAGCTTTCACCGTAAATAAATATTCGACTTTATAATAAGCCTGCAAAAAAACGCTCAAAATGCCGTATTCTTTGCTTCCCGGTTTGGCGGCGCAGCGTTCGGCAACTTCTTTCTGGAACATGCCTACTACTTCCGGCACTTTATTGCGGTTATCCAATATTTTAAATAAAATCTGCGAAGAAATATTATACGGAAAATTGCCGATGATCGAAAAAGTACCGGTAAAAACAGCATCAAAATCCATCTGCAAAAAATCGGCATTGATCAATTTCTGGCCTAATTGCGGATATTTTTTTTGGAGGAACTGATAGGATTCGGTATCAATATCAACCATAAAAACTTCGAGTTCGGGTTTCTGCAACAAAAAATCGGATAAAATG
This sequence comes from uncultured Mucilaginibacter sp., assembly GCF_937859865.1. GTDB lineage: Bacteria > Bacteroidota > Bacteroidia > Sphingobacteriales > Sphingobacteriaceae > Mucilaginibacter_A. The sequence continues at coordinate 52,371 of NZ_CALMAT010000018.1, read as the reverse complement.
CCCATTCCCGGACCAACTTCCAGCACTGCGCCTTCCGTTTTTAAACTGTTTACAATTTTGGCGGCAATGTTTTTATCGGTCAAAAAATGTTGGCCTAAATGTTTTTTGGCTTTTACTAATTGCATTTGCTCCTTAAATTGCTGCAAAATACGTCATATTTGTGCTTTATCCGGTTTTTAAAGCGGATAGGTTTTATTTGTATTGATTAACAAAAACTCAAATGAGTGAAAAAATAAAAGTTGGCATCAGCATTGGCGATGTAAACGGCATTGGGATGGAAGTGATCATCAAAACGTTGGCCGAACCGTTGATGCTAAATTACTGCACGCCGATTGTTTACGGCAATACCAAAATTGCTTCTTATAACCGTAAAAATTTAGGCTTGAACGAGTTTAGTTTTAATGTGATTAATGAGCCGGAACAGGCAAACTCGAAAAAACCAAACCTAATCAATTGCTGGGAAGAAGATGTAAAAATTAATTTTGGCGAAGCTAATGAAGTTGGTGGCAAGTACGCTTTTATCTCATTGGAACGTGCCACAAATGATTTAATGGAAGGTAAAATTGATGCTTTGGTTACTGCGCCGATCAACAAACACAACATCCAAAGCGAACAATTTAATTTTCCCGGACATACCGAATATTTGCAGGAACGCTGCGGCGCGGCAGATTCGCTGATGTTTTTGGTGAGTGATGAATTGCGTGTTGGCGTGGTTACCGGCCACATTCCGGTTGCACAAATCAGCGAGCGGATTACGGTTGCCAATATCCTGTCCAAGCTTCGTTTAATGAACCAAAGTTTGAAGCAGGATTTTTGGATCCGTAAACCGCGCATTGCCGTTTTGGGATTGAACCCGCACGCCGGCGATAACGGTTTGATCGGGATTGAAGAACAATTAACCATTATCCCGGCGATAGAAATTGCCAATACCGAAGGAATTTTGGCTTCCGGCCCCTTCCTTGCCGATGGTTTTCTTGGAAACAGCACGTACAAAAACTTTGATGCCGTGCTAGCAATGTACCACGATCAAGGTTTGATCCCGTTTAAAAATACAGCTTTTGATTTAGGCGTGAATTTCACGGCCGGCTTAAACAAAGTGCGCACTTCGCCCGACCACGGAACCGGATACGGCATTGCCGGGAAGAATATGGCATCGCCCACTTCCTTTCGCGAAGCGATGTTTACGGCGATACATGTAGTAAAAAACCGCGCAGAATTGGCAGAATTATCACAAAACCCGTTGAAGTTTAGCAAGTTTAGTAGAGATCGGGATTAAGTTTTTGTGAAATTTTAGCACCATTTGATCCTGTTTTTATTGGCATAAAAGAAGCATTTGCAAGCTAAGCTATTTTGTTATCCGCTTAAAAACCAACAACTAACCATGCTTCTTTTACAGCACTAATTTCATTATTAAAAAAACTATTTTTGATTGTGTAATTTTTCCTAAATTTGCGGGCTAATTAACGCTCATTGAAAACGCTTAAAACATACTCGATTCCGTTTAAGGGACTGAAACTTGGAAAGCACCACTTTGATTTTGAGATCACGGATGCCTTTTTTGATGAGTTTGAATATTCATTGGTGAAAAAAGGAAAACTGGATTGCAAAGTTGAATTGGAAAAGCAGGAAACGATGATGATCCTGGATTTCAAGATCAACGGAATGGTGGACCGCTCTTGCGACCGTTGCCTTTCGCAGTTTCCGGAAACGGTTGACGTGCAGGAACGGCAGATTGTAAAGTTTGCAGGCGAAGCAGAACCGGGAGACGCAGACGATGAGATTATGGTTTTAAACCGGCAGGATTTTGAAATTGATTTATCCGGTTTGATTTACGAATACATCAACCTGGCGATGCCTTTTGTGAGCATTTGCAAAGACGAAGGCAACACACCGTTTTGCGATCAGGAAATGCTGGACAAGTTGAAGCAATTATCGGGAAGCGAAGAAGAAAATACCGACACCGACCCGCGTTGGAACGTGTTAAAAAACATAAAATAAATTAAATACCTTAGGAAATGCCACATCCAAAACGAAAAATATCCAAATCCAGAAGAGATAAACGCCGCACACACTACAAAGCGGAAGCCCCAACCTTAACTACCTGCAAAACTACCGGCGCAGTACATTTGCCACACAGAGCTTACACTGTTGACGGCAATGTTTACTTTAATGGTAAACTATTGATCGAACGCACACCGGCAGCTTAGTTGATTTTCTGAAATGAAGATTGGCTTGGATATTATGGGTGGCGATTTTGCGCCTGAAGCAGCAGTTTTAGGTGCAATTGCAAGCTACCAGGTTTTATCGCCTGATCAGAAATTAGTTTTAATTGGCGATAAGGAAGTTGCCTTGAAAGTTATTGCCGATAATAATTTTGATGCTGGTTGTTTTGAATACGTCCATACAACCGAAGTGATCGGCATGGCCGAACACCCCACAAAAGCCATCGCCCAAAAACCGGAATCGAGCATTGGCATCGGTTTTAAGCTTTTGAAAGAAGGCCAGATTGATTCTTTTGCTTCGGCAGGCAATACCGGTGCGATGCTGGTTGGCGCGATGTTTAGCGTAAAAGCTATTGCGGGGGTTATCCGTCCGGCTATTGCAGGTATCGTTCCGAAACTTATCGGCGGCTGCGGCATTATTTTAGATGTTGGCGCCAATGCAGATTGCAAGCCGGATGCGCTTGTACAGTTTGGCATTTTAGGTAGTTTGATGGCCGAATCGCTTTACCATATTGACGACCCCAAAGTTGGTTTAATCAATATCGGCGAAGAAAAAGAAAAAGGCAACCTGCTTTGCCAGGCCACTTACCCTTTGATGGCCGAAAACAAACAGTTTAATTTTGTAGGCAATATAGAAGGCCGGGATTTGTTTACCGATCAGGCCGATGTATTTGTTTGCGATGGCTTTACCGGCAATGTTATTTTAAAACTGGCCGAAAACTTTTATGACATTACTTTAGAAAAAGGGATGCGCGACGAGTTTTTCGACCGTTTTAATTACGAACAATATGGCGGAAGTCCGATATTGGGCGTTAATGCGCCTGTAATCATTGGCCACGGCATCTCCAACCCGGAGGCTATAAAAAGTATGATTCTGCTTTCCAAAAATACAGTCGAATCAGGTCTGATTGAAAAAATCAAACAAGCTTTCCTCTAAATACCAACATGGATAAAATTTACGCCGCAATTACTGCTGTTCATGGCTACGTGCCCGATTATGTGTTAACCAATCAGGAATTGGAAACCATGGTTGATACCAACAACGAATGGATTTTAAGCAGAACGGGAATAAGCGAACGCAGGATTTTAAAAGGCGAAGGCTTGGGCGTTTCTGACCTGGCTGTTCCGGCGATAAATGGTTTGCTCGAAAAACGAGGAATCAGCCCTTTAGAAATTGATTTACTGATCTTTTGCACCACTACTTCGGATATGCCTTTCCCGGCAACGGCAAATATCATCAGTGCAAAAGTTGGTGCCAATAATGCTTGGGGATTTGATTTGCAGGCCGCTTGTTCCGGCTTTTTATACGGCTTAACAGTTGGCGCACAATTTATCGAAACCGGGATGCACAAAAAGGTTTTGGTGGTGGCGGGAGATAAAATGTCCTCTATCGTGGATTACCAGGACCGGGCAACTTGTATCATTTTTGGTGATGGCTGCGGTGCTGTTTTATTAGAACCAAACCACGAAGGTTTTGGCTTGATGGATGCAAACTTGCGCAGTGATGGTGCTGGTATTGTCCATTTGCATCAAAAAGCAGGCGGTTCTGTAAAACCAACCAGCCACGAAACCATAGATTCACGTCAGCATTATATTTACCAGGAAGGAAAAGCCGTGTTTAAATTTGCCGTAACCAACATGGCCGAAGCTGCTGCCGAAATTATGGAACGAAATGGCCTCAATTCAGAAACGGTAGACTGGCTGGTTCCGCACCAGGCCAATAAACGTATTATTGATGCAACTGCCAACCGAATGGGCGTTGGCCCGGAAAAAGTAATGGTGAACATTGAACGCTACGGAAATACCACCAACGGCACTATTCCACTGTGTTTGTGGGAATGGGAAAGCAAATTAAAAAAAGGCGATAACTTGGTGTTGGCGGCTTTTGGCGGCGGCTTTACCTGGGGCGCAGCTTACTTAAAATGGGCATACTAATTTTATCCCTCCTTTTTTAGTATTTAATGATAAATTAGCCTGCCAAACACAAATCAAACTAAAATTAAACGAAACAACCAGCATGGATATTAAACAGATTCAGGATTTAATCCGATTCGTTTCAAAATCAGGAGTTAACGAGGTTTCCATCGAACAGCAGGACTTCAAAATCACCATCAAAACCAACCAGCCGCAAACCGCTATTGTTACCACTACGGTGCCTGCTGCAACGGCAGAAACCACAGCTGCAACACCAACCATTACGGTAACTACGCCGGTTGTTACAACGCCTGCGGCAGAAGATACTTCCAAATACATCACCATCAAATCCCCCATGATCGGTACTTTTTACCGCTCTTCGGCACCGGAAAAACCATTGTTTGTAAATGTGGGCGATGAAATTAAATCAGGCGACGTGTTGTGTATTATTGAAGCGATGAAACTGTTTAACGAAATCGAATCTGAAGTATCCGGCCGTATCGTTAAAATCCTGGTTGAAAATGCTTCTCCGGTAGAGTATGACCAGCCTTTATTTTTAGTTGATCCGGCTTAAACACGTTGCATACTGTTTTTACCACTATAAATTTGTTGCTGTAGCCGCTAATTTTTCAAAAGATATTTAAGTAATGTTCAAAAAAATATTGATTGCCAACCGTGGCGAAATTGCATTGCGCATTATCCGTACGTGTAAAGAAATGGGCATAAAAACAGTAGCTATTTATTCTACTGCTGATCGCGATAGCTTGCACGTCCGCTTTGCCGATGAAGCGGTTTGTATCGGCCCGCCGCCCAGCAAAGATTCTTACCTTAATATCCCCAATATAATTTCCGCCGCCGAACTGACCAATGCCGATGCAATCCATCCGGGTTACGGTTTTTTGTCGGAGAATGCCAAGTTTTCTGCTATTTGTGCCGAATACGGAATCAAATTTATTGGTGCTACATCCGATCAGATTAACGCGATGGGTGATAAAGCCTCAGCCAAAGACACCATGAAAAAAGCGGGCGTGCCTACCATTCCCGGTTCCGACGGTTTGCTAACGGATGTAAAACAAGGCATCCAAGTCGCCAATAAAATTGGCTATCCCATTATTTTAAAAGCAACTGCCGGTGGTGGCGGCCGCGGGATGCGTATTGTTTGGAAAGATGAGGCTTTTGAAGCTGCCTGGGATTCGGCCCGTGCCGAAGCTGGTGCCGCTTTTGGAAACGATGGCATCTACCTCGAAAAATACGTGGAAGACCCGCGCCATATTGAAATACAAGTAATTGGCGACCAGTTTGGCAAAGTTTGCCATTTATCAGAACGTGATTGCTCCATCCAGCGCCGCCATCAAAAACTGGTTGAAGAATCCCCTTCGCCGTTTATGACCGAAAGGCTGCGCCGCAAAATGGGCGAAGCAGCGATTAAAGGTGCAAAATCTGTAAAATACGAAGGTGCCGGAACGATTGAGTTTTTGGTGGACAAAAACCACGATTTCTATTTTATGGAGATGAACACGCGCATCCAGGTAGAGCACCCGGTTACCGAAGAAGTGATCAATTTCGACCTGATTAAAGAGCAGATAAAAGTAGCGGCAGGAATCCCGATTTCCGGCAAAAACTACGAGCCAACGATGCATGCCATCGAATGCCGGATCAATGCAGAAGACCCGTTCAACAATTTCCGCCCTTCTCCCGGGAAAATCACCAACTTCCATTCGCCGGGCGGCCATGGCGTTCGGGTTGATACGCATGTGTATTCCGGCTACGTTATCCCGCCAAATTACGATTCAATGATCGCGAAATTGATTTGTACGGCGCAAACCCGCGAAGAAGCTTTGAATACCATGGCGCGTGCGTTGAGCGAATTTGTGATCGAAGGCGTAAAAACCACGATCCCTTTCCATATGAAATTGTTACAGGATCCAAACTTCCGCGCTGGTAACTTTACCACCAAGTTTATGGAAACTTTTGAATATACCGAAGACTAAAAAACCGATTATAAATTTAAACGTAAGTACCATTCTAAATCCCACCAGAATGGTATTTTTGTTTCTACTGCATTATGAGCGATCTAAAAGATAACAAACTGTTTAAAGCGATAAGAGATAAAGGCACGAACCTGGAATCAGAAATGTCGTTTTTTGATCATTTGGATGCCCTCCGAAAGCATCTAATCCGTTCGGCTTTAGCCATTGTAATTTTCACAAGTCTGGCGTTTTACTATTTTGATTTCTTCTATAATACTGTTATCATGGGGCCAAGTAAACCCTCATTTTGGACGTACCGAATGCTATGCGAATTAGGTGCTTATTTGCACAGGCCAGGTTTGTGTATTGATAAAATTAACATTCATACAATCAATACGGAGATGGCCGGGCAGTTTACACTACAAATCAATTCCTCATTTATGATAGGTCTGGCATTGGGCTTTCCGTATTTGCTGTATGAGGTTTGGCTTTTTATCAAACCTGCATTGCACGATAAAGAGCGCAAGGCAGCCAGCGGTTTTGTTTTTTATGCTTCGGTACTTTTTTTACTGGGTGTTTTATTTGGCTATTTTGTGATTACGGCCATGTCGCTTAGTTTTTTAGCGGGTTATACGGTAAGTGATTCCATCCAGAATTTATTTAGTATCGATTCTTACATTTCATCCGTCGCCACCTTAACGCTGGCAACCGGTGCTGTTTTTGAATTACCAATTTTGATCTACATCTTATCAACGATGGGATTACTAACCGCGAAGTTTATGCGCGAATCCCGTCGTTATGCCATTATCATCATCCTGATTGTGGCCGCTGTGGTAACGCCAACACCGGATATGCTGACCATGACGGTAGTAAGTATTCCACTATTTTTACTATTTGAAGCCAGTATTTTTGTAGCTGCTGCGGTAGATAAACGCCGCCAATTGAAACATGATGAATTAATGGGTTCATAAATTTCTAAGAACCTGTTTAAATTTTGTTAAACTAATTTGCCATGCTTCTTTTACCACCTAAAAATCATTGTCTTTTTGTGGTTTTTGTACCCGTAAAATTTCCAGGCACACTAAATTTATAGGCATAAAAGAAGCATCAATATTTTTTTTATAGATTTAAACAGGTGCTAAAATTAAACTGATTTTTAAACATACTTCTTTTATGCCATGAAAATTGCGATAGGTGCAGACCATGCCGGATTTGAACTGAAAGAAACGTTACGTTCGTCTCTAACCGAATATCAACTAAAAGATTTTGGAACGTATTCTGCCGAATCGGTTGATTATCCTGATTTTGCGCATCCAGTTGCTTTTGCTGTTGAAAATGGCGAATTTGATTTAGGCATTTTAATTTGCGGCAGCGGAAACGGTATCGCCATCACGGCAAACAAACACCAGGGAATCCGTGCCGCTATTTGCTGGAACATAGAACTGGCCAGCCTGGCCAGAAAACATAACAACGCCAACGTCCTTTGTTTGCCCGCCAGATTTATACCGGTAAAAGAAGCATTAGCCATCACCCAAACATTTTTAACCACCGAATTTGAAGGCGGCCGCCACGCCAACCGCGTGAACAAGATCTCCTGCTAAAACCAAAATATTGACCATGAAAAAACTACTCTTTTGCTTGATTCCTGCTGCTTTTTTCAGTTACGCCAATGCACAAAAAACCGATGCTTTACAGCAAAAATATGCTTCGTACATTTCAGTAGATGATGCCAGAAAACACTTAACTATCCTGGCTTCTGATGCTTTTGAAGGACGCGAAACCGGCCAACCCGGCGCAGAAAAAGCAGCTAACTACCTTGCAGGCGAATTTAAAAAAATGGGTTTGCAAGCTCCGGTCAACGGTTCTTATTTTTTAGATGTTCCTTTAGAAGAAAATACGCTGAAAGTAACGGCCTTTTCCATAAATAATCTATCTTTTGAAAACGGAAAAGACTTTTTAATGCGCGGCACTTTTGGCAATACCAATACACATGCCACCGAAGTTATTTTTATCGGTTACGGAACTTCAGAAGAAATAGGAACGACTGATTTAAGCGGTAAAGTTTTGCTTTGGATCAACGAAGATAAACCCGAAGCTGGTGCAACGCCAAACACCAGCTACCGGATGAGTGCCGCCCGAACTAAGATCATCCGGGAAATCCAAAGTAAACATCCGGCAGTGATTCTGGCAGCAAACGTCGGAATTGCAGATGTGTTGAAACGTTTTGGTTCGAGTTATACAGGAAGCAGTTTGTCGCTTAAAAAAGAGACGCCTGCCGCTGCAACCCAAAATGCGCCGGTAATCAACATTGATTTGGCTGTTGCTGATGCATTGACAAAACCAACCGGACAAGATTTTAATGCGATAAAAACAGCATCGGCAGCAGGAGTTGTTCCGGCAAAATCCATAAAGTTTGATTTTACGGTTGCTTATCACACCGAAACCAAACCGGCAAAAGCGGTTGATGTTTTGGGTTTTTTGCCAGGATCAGATCCTAAATTAAAAGATGAAATCCTGGTTTTTTCTGCGCATTATGATCACATCGGCCTCACCACAACCGGAACAGATAAAGTAAATAACGGCGCTGACGATGATGGCTCTGGCACAACTGGAATCTTGGAAATTGCACGAGCATTTACCCAAGCTAAAAAAGATGGCCATCCTGCACGCCGCAGCATTTTGTTTTTAGGAAATGTGGGCGAAGAAAAAGGTTTGTTAGGATCAGAATATTATACCGATCATCCAGTTTTTCCGCTCAGCCAAACCATTACCGATTTAAACATTGATATGATTGGCCGCACGGGTTACGATTATCAGGGCAAAGCAGATTCTTCCAATTATGTTTATGTGATTGGTTCGGCGATGTTGAGTTCGGATTTGCACAAAATAAACGAGGAAGCCAATAATAAATTTACCAAGCTCGACCTGGATTATAAATACGATGACCCTAACGATCCGAACCGCTTTTATTACCGCTCCGATCATTACAATTTTGCCAAACACGGCGTTCCGATTATTTTTTATTTTGACGGCGAGCATCAGGATTACCACCGGCCAAGTGATGAAGTGAGCAAAATTAATTTCCCGATGCTGGTAAAACGCGCACAATTGGTTTTTTATACCGGTTGGGATTTGGCCAACCGCGATAAACGGCCGGTGGTGGATGCAAAAAGCGATAAGGCTGCAAGCCAATAATGCCGATGCTTCTTTTATCATATAAAAATTAGTATTGCAAACACCTTTGCAGAAGAACCGGCGTTAAAGGCTAAATCCGTAAATTTACCGCATGACTAAAACTGCAGAAGATTTTATTGCGAAAGCTGAAGTTAAAGCCTTTGATTTAAAACACCGCAGCATCATCAACCACAATATTGGTAAATATGATGCTGCCGTTGCCCGCGGAATTTCCCGTTTAACCAACCTTGAAAATGCCAAGCGCAAAGCGCATGTAACGAAGTGGAAGGTGATGGAAAATTTAGACAAGCTTTTGCCTGAGTTTGAGGCAAACTTCCAGCGGCGCGGCGGAAAAGTGATTTGGGCGAACGATGCGGCCGAAGCGCAAAAAGAAATCCTGAACATCATCCAAAAAGCAGGTGCAAAAACAGTAGTCAAATCCAAATCAATGGTTACGGAAGAAATTCACATCAACGAATTTCTCACCGAAAATAACATCGAAAGTTTGGAAACCGACTTAGGTGAATACATTGTGCAGTTGCTCGGCCAAAAACCGTATCATATTGTTACGCCGGCCATGCACCTTTCCAAAGAAGATATTGCCAAATTGTTTAACGAACGTTTTGGCACGCCGATAGATGCCACGCCGGAACAACTCACGTTAAAAGCACGCGAACTGCTACGGGCAAAATATGTTTATGCGGATGTTGGCATTACCGGCGCCAACTTTTTAATTGCTGATTCCGGCAGTATCGCGATTACGGAGAACGAAGGCAACGCGCGTTTGTGCACTACTTTCCCCAAAATTCATATTGCGGTTGTTGGGATTGAAAAGATGATCCCTTCAATTGCCGATTTGGATTTATTCTGGCCGCTGCTTTCCACGCATGGAACGGGACAAAATTTAACCGTTTACAACACCATTTTAAGCGGCCCGCGGCAATCCCCGGAAACCGACGGTCCGGAAGAAATGTATGTAATTTTGTTGGACAATGGCCGAACCAATTTATTAGCGCAAAAAGACCAGCGGCAGGCTCTGTATTGCATCCGTTGCGGCGCTTGCTTAAATGCTTGTCCGGTTTACAAAAACATTGGCGGCCACACGTACGAAACCACGTATAGCGGCCCAATCGGCTCCATCATTACGCCGCATATGCAAGGCATGGACGAGTTTAAACACCTGAGTTATGCTTCAAGTCTGTGCGGAAAATGTTCGGAAGTTTGTCCCGTTAAAATAGATTTGCATAAATTATTGCTGCTTAACCGCCGCGATTCAGTCAAAGAAAACCTCAATCCGGTAAAAGAACGCTGGGGCTGGGCTTTATGGAAAAAAGGCATGTTGAGCCGAAAAATGACCGATTATTTTGGCGGAGGCGTTAAAAATTTCCTATTACGCTTTCTATTTAAAGGAACTTGGGGACATTTACGGGAAATGCCAAACGTTGCGCCTAAATCTTTCAGCCAGCAATGGATAGAGAAGAATGAAGAAAGCTGATGGTTCAATGGATTATGGTTGATGGTTCATCGGCTGGTGTTTACTATTAACTATCATCCATTAACTATTAACCTCATAAAAAAACTATGCGCAAAATCACACTTAACATTGCCACAACTTTAGATGGTTATATTGAAGGCCCGAACGGCGAAATTGATTGGTGTTTAAACGACCAGGATTACGGTTTGACCGAATTTTCGGAAGATACCGATGCTTTGTTTATGGGTAGAAAAAGCTACGAACTGATTGCGCAGGCCGGACTTGGATTTTTTGAAAACCATGATATTTATGTTTTTTCGGATACGCTTGTGCCCGAAGAACAATTGGGCGTAAAAGTTATCCGTAAATCTGATTTTGTTGCTTTTGTAAAAAAATTTCGCGAACAGGAAGGCAAAAACGTTTGGTTTTTTGGCGGCGCCAATCTGCTTGCTTCTTTTATGGCAGAAAATTTGGTGGACGAGTTTTTGATTTCCGTCCATCCGCTAATTTTAGGCGGAGGAAAACCACTGTTCCAAAGCGGAAAAGATAAAATTGATTTGATGCTGATTAACCATAAATCCTACTCCAGCGGTTTGGTGCAATTGCGTTATATCATCCCGCCAAAGTTTGATTTGAGTATGCTGGACATGTAGGTTAAACATTTTAGCTTACCAACTCCACTTCTGCAACCGGATTAAACAAATAAATTCGGTTCGTACTTACTTCCACACAACGATAACGTTTTCGTAGCCGTTCTTCCCGGCGGAAAACGCGTCCGTCTTTCCACTTAAACAAACCGTTTGCCGGGATTTTTTTGACCAAAATAACCGATGCTTCTTTTACATCATATTTTTTGAGGACACGAAATAAAGTAAGGTCAGAACAACTGGAAGCTGCCGGGTTATCCAAATAATTATGAATGGCGAGATTTACATCAGGCGGAAAAAGATTTAACTCGAAGAACGGTTTCATCATCCTTTTAAAATTGCTTTTCCATTCGGCTCCGTGTGGTTTTGCTTTGTGCTGATGCTGGTTAAAAGTATAAAGATGCGCAAACTCGTGTACCGTAGTTACCAAAAAAGCGTAAGCATTCAAATCGTAATTCACAGAAATACGGTGCCCTTTTCCGCCAAAAGGTGAACGGTAATCGCCAAATTTGGTTCCGCGGTTGCGGGAAACTTTAAACTCACATTGAAAATAATCAATCCATTTGGCAATTACCGGCGCGGCTGCTTCCGGCATGTAATTTTTAAGAATCTCCTTTTTATCCACGCCGTAATGTAACGCTTATTTTAACAGGTGGAAAGTAATAAAACTTGCGGCATAAGCCAGCACCGTCATGTAAGCAAACTGGATGACTGGCCATTTCCATTCTTTAGTTTCGCGGTAAACCACAGCAACCGTGCTGGCGCATTGCATGGCAAAAGCGTAAAACATCATGAGCGACATGGCGACGGCAAAAGTGAAAACCGGCAAACCTGTTTCCGGATTCTTGGCATTCCGCATTTTATCCATCACCGAATCTAATTTATCGGCATTGCCATCCACACTGTAAATCGTGGCCATTGTTCCTACAAAAACTTCGCGGGCAGCAACGGAAGTAATTAAAGCGATGCCAATTTTCCAATCAAAACCCAAAGGACGAATGGCCGGCTCGATGGCATGGCCTAAAATACCGGCGTAAGAATTTTCAAGCTGATCGGTTGCTTTTAAACGCTGCACTTCCTCCGCTGATTTTTTGCCGGTAAAAGAAGCATTGCTGTATTTCTGATCAATCTGCTCCATTCGTTTTCCTGGCCCGTACGAAGCCATCACCCACAAAATGATTGAAACGGCGATGATAACTTTCCCGGCCTGGATGACGAAAGTTTTTGACCGTTCGTACATCGTTAAACCTACGTTTTTCCAGCGCGGCATCTGGTAAACGGGCAGTTCCATGATAAAATAACCACGTTCGCGGCTCTTCAAAATCAGCTTAAAAACAAACGCCACAACTACTGCCGAAACTACGCTGAACAGGTACATCGCCATCATGGCCAAGCCTTGTAAATTGAAAAGCCACCACACATTTCGGTTTGGAACCACAAGCGAAATAAGCAGCGTGTAAACCGGCAAACGTGCAGAACAGGTAATTAAAGGCGTTACCATAATGGTAATCATGCGGTCTTTCCAGTTTTCGATGGTGCGCGTACTCATGATGGAAGGAACGGCGCAAGCGAAACCACCAATCAGCGGTACGACGGATTTTCCGTTCAGCCCAACTTTGCGCATGATGCGGTCCATCATAAAAGTTACACGCGACATGTAGCCCGTATCTTCCAAAATCGAAATAAAAGCAAACAGGATGGCAATTTGCGGGATGAAAACCAGCACGCCGCTTAATCCGGCAATTACACCATCAAGCAATAAACTGGTTAACGGTCCGGCCGGAAGTGTTTTGTGCAATACGGAAGTGAGCCAGGTAAACAGGTTTTCAATCAGCGTCATTGGGTAAGCCGACCAGGAAAATATGGCTTGGAAAATGAACATCAGGATGGCGAAGAAAATGACGAAACCGAAAACCTTATGGGTTAAAACTTTATCAATTTTGTTGCTGTAACTTTCTTTTTCCGCGAAATGTTCTTTCCGCGTAACCACATCAAAAAGCACATCGTTTATAAAATTGTAACGCGCAATAGTTTCGGTAGCCTGAGATTTTTGGGAATGAAAGCTGTGCTCTTCCTCCAGCGTTTCAATCCGGTCGTTTTGCTGCGGAGATAGGAACGGCAAATATTCGTGCTGATGCGCCAATTGCAAAGCGTAGTAATTATTTTCTACGTGGATTTCTTCGCGGATACTGCTGATCAGTTCGGGCGCTAATTGCTCTACATCAATTGTATCTTCCTGCAAAGCAAAACGGTTGGCATAAGCAATTGCTTCTTTTAAGGCCGTAATTCCTTCGGCTTTGCGCGCAGAAATCGGGACAACAGGAACACCTAATTTTTTTGAAAGAAGGTTTATGTTAATGTTCAGCCCGGATTTATTGGCCAAATCCATCATGTTTAAAGCCAAGATAACCGGGATTTTCAAATCGGCAACCTGGGTATAAAGCAGTAAATTTCGTTTGAGGTTGGAAGCATCCAAGATAACAATCACCAGATCAGGATGGTGTGGATTGGAACGATCGGCCAGAACAGAAAAAACGATAGACTCGTCCTTGCTTTTCGGATACAAGCTATATGTTCCGGGAAGGTCAATGATTTCGGCGCGGCGGCCATCATTTAAAATACAGAAACCGGTTTTTTTATCAACCGTAACGCCGGGGAAATTGCCAACTTTTTGGTTAAGGCCGGTAAGAACATTAAAAAGCGTGGATTTACCGGTGTTTGGGTTTCCTATTAATGCAACTTTCAGATCAGCCTTCAACTCAAATTATTGTAAGATAATGGTAGATGCTTCGCGTTTACGTAAACTTAGCTGGTAACCGGAAACGTTAACTGCAATTGGGTCGCCAAGCGGGGCAACCCTTTGGATGCTGATTTCTTCTCCGGGCAAACAACCCATTTCCATCAATTTAACAGACATTTCCAAATCGGTAAATTCTTTAATGATACCTTTTTTGCCTATTGTTAATTGCGATAGCTTCATGAATACAAGTACTAATTATACTGTAAAGCTAAACCTTATTTAAATTAAATCCAAATAAGATTTGATAATATCAATGTAAAAGAAGCATGCTTCTTTTATCGGCATAAAAGCATTGGCCGAAATTTTTAGGTTGAAAAGAATTAGGGCCGCTGGTAAGAATCGTACCGGAAATGCGGGCAGTTGCATTTTTTATGGAACAAACCACAGGAAGAAAACACCGTCGTGGCCAGCAAAAATCCGGCTAAAACCCGTTTATTGTTTTTGAGCTTGTATGGCATGTGTTGTAACTAAAATACTGAAAATACCCATTAAAGAACCCAGCACGTCGCAAAAAAGATCGTCCCACTCGGCGCTGCGGTAAGTAAAGATTTTCCATTGCAACAATTCGATCGCACCGCCAAACAGGAACATGCAAAACAGCACGACCACAAAAAACGGCCCGCTAAGGTTCACGCTTCTTTGTTTACGGAACAAACCGTAAAAAGTAAGCACCGTGAGCACAAAAAACAGTCCGGTGTGCGTAAGCTTGTCAAAACCTTTGAAAAACAAATGCGATTCGCCGACTTTTCCTAAAGAAACGCAACAAATCACTAAAATAAACAAAGCCCACATTAGTGTAAGGCTTTGATATTTCAACAGTTTCTGCATCATGCGCCGATTAAAGCTTTGTATTTTTCGACGGATAAAAGCTCTTCCAATTCCTTAGTATCGGAAACTGTAATTTTAACCATCCAGCCATCACCGAAAGGGTCAGAATTAACCAGCTCCGGGTTGGCATCCAGCGCAGCGTTCACTTCCAAAACCTGTCCCCTTACCGGCATAAACAAATCAGAGACAGTTTTTACAGCTTCAACCGTTCCAAAAATACCTTCTTTGGCTACGTGTTCGCCAATGGTATTGATATCTATGTAAACAATATCGCCCAGTTCGTGCTGCGCAAAATCGGTAATACCGATGTAAGCCGTGTTGCCCTCTATCCTAACCCACTCGTGGTCTTTGGTGTATTTTAACTCAGATGGGAAATTCATGTTCGTTTTTTTTCTCAAAAATAAATAAAAACATGTTTAGAAACCGAAAATTGGCTTAAATGCAAGAATATTTATTTGAAAATGTTTACGAACTATTGTTGATGCTTCTTTTATGGCATAAAAATTAATTAAGTTTTCTATCCCAATTTAACCTACATGCTCTGCTTAGCCTCCAAAAAATTATTATTGAATAAAATTTAACCAGTTTCTAAATATTAGATAAAATAACAATGCTTCTTTTATCCCTAAAAAATTTGCGTTATATTCTATTGGTATAGAAAAAATACGTTTTTATAGGATAAAAGAAGCATCAAAAATATTCAGGATAAAAGTTAAACAGCTTTTAATTTTTAAAAAATCGAAGAGGCTGTATCATAAAGAAAACAGGCATCCTAAGAATCACCTAAAAGAAAACAAGCTCCAACAGGTATCCGAATAAATTACATAAAAAAGAGGCTGTTCATGGTTTATGATACAGCCTTCTCTTCCAATCTTCAAGTTACCGATTTTCAGGCCGGCACTACCGGAGTCTTATATGTTTGAACTGGCGCCAGTGCCGAGGTGTCGAAGCCCAAATGAGCTTTGACCAGTTCGGCGGGCGAAAATGCCAGCCATTGGCGAAGCGACACATCGGCATAGTGGTCGGAGCGGAAACATTCGAGGAAGCGCAACGTGGTGGTGCCGGTGTTTTCGACGTAGTGACCCATCGGAAACGGAACGCAGCCGACATCGCCCGCCTGATAGTCGAAGGTGCGCGCGCTACCATCGGCGGCAAACACAGTCATGCGCGCCTGGCCTTCGAGGTAGAACTGCCATTCCTGCGCGTTGGGGTGCCAGTGCATTTCGCGCATCCCGCCCGGCTCCACTTCCACGATGGCGGCGGCGATGGTGGTAGAGGCCGGAAAGTTTTTTGAGTCCACGATGCGAACCGAACCGCCCTGGGTGCGAATCGGCTCCTGCCCTTCCATGTGAAAGCTAAAGCTCGCGGGCACCGGGCCGGCGCCTGCGATCCGATCCGATTCGAGCGTGCCCGGAACCGGCGCTTGGAAAATCCACCAGGGCTTGGCCGGAAGCGAATCAAACACGCTTTCGGACACGCCGAAGTTTTTGGCCAGCACCGATTTGGGCGTGTGGATGAGCCAATCGGTGAGCAAAAAGGTGCCTTCTTCGGTGAAGTTGCCGTCATCGAAGACGAGCAAAAACTCGCAGCCTTCGGGTTCAAGCCCTTGAATTGAGTGCGGAATCCCGGCGGGGAAGTTCCATAGGTCGCCTGTTTTCACGTCGTCTTGAAAGGTGCAGCCGTTCTCGTCTATGGCTGTGATGCGCGCCTGGCCCGCGATCATGTAAGCCCATTCCGCTGAGGTGTGCCAGTGCATTTCTCTCGCGCCGCCGGGCGTGAGGCGCATATTGACACCCGCGATGGTGGTAGCGGCGGGCAACTCGCGGATGGTGGTCTGGCGCCCCCAGCCGCCCTGTTCGAGGTGGTTGTGGCTGTCGGCGAACGACCAACGCAAGTTGGCGACGGTGCCCTTATCGGTAATTGGTGCAGCGAGCAAGTCGCGGTCTTGCGCTTCGCGCGCCGGGTTGGTCGGCCCCAGAATCGAAGCACCGCGCTTGCCATCAATTGGTTGTGGTGGTGCTGCCGCTTGTGGCATTGGCATTGTTTCTTGGTTTGGCATGATTGTTTTATTTAAGTTGTTCTGTTTTGATTGTTGGTTTAGAGTTGTCCTGTGCCATGCCTGTTTGGCTTATTCTGTCTCTCCTTTGTAGAGCATCTTTTTATCATGTCAACCAAAGAAACCTGCTTTTTCACAATATGCAGTCCTTCGACCAGCACCAGCCGTTTTTTCACCACCAATGCTTCTTTTACCAATCGAAAAGCCGTGGTCTTTCGTGCCCAGGTAAATAGTTAAAGGAAAACAAACCCTATTTGTTTTCCTTTAACTAACGTTACCTTTTCAAACAGAAGGATACCATCATTTTTATTTTCACTTATCATTCAATAGCTTTTCAACTGCCAAAACAAGTTCTATATGGAAACACTTCACAAATCCATAATTTCCAGTAAAGAGCAAACTGACTTATGTACGGCAAAAAAACAGGAAAGGCTGATGATTTGTCTTGCCCTGATCGCTGGATTTATAGACGCCTACGGTTTTCTTCATTTCAAAACTTATCTGTCGTTCATGAGCGGCAATACCACACAAACAGGATTTTCGTTAGGCCAGGTCAAATTAGCCATTGCGTTGACTTCTTTTGTAGCTATCCTGTTTTTCGTCATCGGTGTTTTTACAGGTTCTGTATTGTCAAAATTTAGCTGGTATAAATCCCGCTGGGCACCTTTTATTGTTGTAGCATCAATATTAACGCTTTACGGAGGCGCAACATTCTTTTTTACGATAAACAGTTATTGCAGCGTAGGTATCCTTAGCTTTTCTATGGGCTACATGAACACTATCCTGTCTCATATTGGCAAACAATCTGTAAACCCTGATTTTGTTACCGGCACTTTAAATAACATAGCCCAACACTTTGCATCAATTGTAAAAGGCATGCCTTTGCCAGATTCCCAAGGCGTTTGGGACAGCCACCAACGACGCGCCATCGTGTTGTTGGTTGTTTGGTTTTCTTTTTTAGCCGGTGCCTGCTTTTGTGTAATGGCCACATCCTGGTTAGGAAAATGGAACCTTGCGTTTCCTGTTGCTTTATTACTGATTTCTCCGTTGTTAAGTTCAGGCAAAAGATCTTTGTAGATTTTTGCAAACAGGAACGTTGCCTTAAACAGGCAGAGGCAAAAAAACTTTTTTAATTATATGGGTTGAATTGCTTTGACTGTCCACAGCTTTTTTAGAAAAACCCTTTCAAACCTCAACAAGTTTAAACAATCCCGTTATTTAATTCAAACATATAGTAGGTTTACCGTTTTCCTCTTGTATCGGCAGTGCCTCTAAACCAATAACAGTAGTTGGTTTTTCTATACTTTTTGTGGATGAACGGTATAAATACAAGTTTTTAAGGGCTAAAAGAAGCATTCCTACTTTTAGGACTAGAACCTAAATCACTATCCATATTTGGCCGCAAAAAATCCTACTTTAAATAATTACATAATAATTAAAACTTTAAGTTTTCAAATCTTGTTCAAAGGGTATTGTTTAACTATAATAACTACTACAATGAAAAAAATTACTTTAGCAGCAATTGCAATTTTGGGCCTCGTATTTTCGGCAAATGCACAAATTCAAAGAGGCAATGTTTTAATCGGCAGTGATTTGGCAAACCTACAATTAGGCCTAAGCAAGCCAACAAGTTTTACTGGTACTATTATGCCAAAAGCGGCATGGTTTATCCAGGATAATGTTGCTTTAGGAGGCTATGGAAGTTTCAGTGTTGCAACCTTAAAAGGAAATGGTTCTAATATTACTTACGGTATAGGTGCATTAGGACGGATTTACAGTGGTGCCGGAACAGAAATTGTTAGGCATGGCCGCTTTTTTGGAGAAGCAAACGTAGGTATTGAAGGTCAAAATTATTCGGCCACAGGTGGTTCTACCAACGGTTTAGGTTTTGGCGTTGGCCCTGGTTTTGCCTATTTTATCACGCCAAGTATTGGTTTAGAAACTTTGCTTAAATACAATGGCATTGTTGGTTTCGGCAGCAGCCCTTATGCAAACAACGTTAACCTGCAATTTGGTTTCCAGGTTTATTTGCCGGGAAGGGCTACAGCAGCTAAAGTTATCCGAGACGTAAAATAACATTTCCGGATTTATTTACCCATAAAAAGCATGTTCAGTTATAAAACTGAACATGCTTTTTTTATGCCCCTAAATTTAGTGTCTTTTATGTTTATACAAGGCCCTTTGGTATTCTCCGGCTTGATGCCCATGCTTCTTTTACCCTATAAAAATTGGTGCGTGCATATAGCTAAACAAATCAAAACCAAGATATTTGCTAATTTTTGGGTGATAAAAGAAGCATGGAAACTTTAATCAATAAATATTAAACAAGCTTTTTTACTGAAAAAGCAGTTTTAAATTAACGCCAAAGTTGGTAAATGCTGTGTTGAAGGATTGCGATGTATAAGGTTTGGTGATGTTGGAATCGTAAAACAGTTGCAGGTTAAAACGCTGGTTGATGACATAATTTACCGAAGGTCTTACCGTAATATTTTTTGCGCCCGATGAAACATCCGCTTCCTGCACATCCGGCCTAAAAACTACAGTTTTGTTATCTGCAATGGCAAAATCAAGCTTAAAGTTCATGTCGTTTTTAAGCTGTAGGTTTTGAAACAAGCCAAACGGAAAACGGAAATTGCTGGTATGGTAGCCAAAGCCAAAAACAACCGCCGTTTCGTTTTGCTGAGTCAGTTGGCTGTTAGATAAACTCAAACTTAGTGCGCGGCTTTGGCGGTATTCAAAATTTCCCGTCATGCTGTTTTTAAACCGCGCACTAAAACCCAACAATGGCACAAACTGCTCAAAAATAGTGATCTGCGCATATTGGTAATAAGGCAAAAAGTCGTTGTTGGCATCGCGCACATTTACGGCTCCGTTTGCTTCTGAGTAACGCAGCAACGTGTTGAAACCGTTGACGCTGTACGACGAACGGTAACCGTGCTGCATATCAAAAGAATCAAAAAGATCGGTTAAAAAAGGCAATTTGTTTAAACCGGTATAAGTAATTTGCCAGTTTGGGATCGGGATTTTTGGAAAACTGCCAGTGCTAATGCTGCTTGCATCCTTACCCGAATAAGCAGCCAGAAACGACGAAACCAATACATCCTGGTCGTTTGCACTATAGCCATCGGCAAAACCATTGGTTACATTGGTTGAATTAGGGTTTTGCCTGCCTAAACGTTGTGAAACAACACTTCTGTTGTCCAAAAACTTTTGGAAAACGGCCGATGTATTGTTGATGCCTGTTGTTTTAGAAAAAGCGGTTGGCAGGGTAAAATACGAAATGCTGTAATCTCCGGAGGTGATCGGGCTTAAGTTTTCAACCTCATTGGTTAAGGGCGAATATTTAAAGTTGGTTTGGTAGTTGAGGTTGCGCGTGCGAAAAGCAGAAAGTTCAATCCGAAGGTCAGGAACCGGCTCTAAGACACCTCGAAAGCGCATGTCTTCGTTCAGTGTTTTTGTAAACAATTGGTTTTGCAAAGTATCGGTCGTGATCCATCCGTTTGCAAGCGCACGGCTTCGGATATCTGCCTGGCTTCCCAACAAAAACCCGATGCCAGGTGCATTATAGTTTAAGTCTTCGCCAAAAAACTTGGTTTTGGGCAGATAGCC
>NZ_CALMAT010000018.1:0-31667 GCF_937859865.1 uncultured Mucilaginibacter sp. | reverse complement strand
AGGCAAAAATGTCCCTTCAGTGCGCGTATAAGTTCCGCTTATGTTTTTTACGCTGGTTAAAATTTGTAAAAATAAATTGCCTAAACCACCCTTGCCTGCTTCGTTGGCACTGCGCAAAACCCCGAATTTATTATACAAACCAACAAAATTTAAAACCGGGTTCAGTTGTATGGTACGGGAGTTTTGGATGGTATTGCCCACATTAAAAGCAGGGTTGCTTAAAGAAAACTGCGCCTGCGAATTCCAGTTAAACTGCGTGCTGTAACGCACCGTCATGTTCGTCCAGTCAAAACCCGGAATTTTATTGATTGGCGTAGTATAGTTAAAGTTGATGGTGTGCGTGTAATTAACAGTTCGGCCCAACTTTTTCAGGTTGTTCCACAAAGTATCCTGCTTCAGACCATTGATCCGCCCGGCAGGTTCATCTATCACGCCCAGATTGGTTGCATCAAAATCCATTTGCAAAGATTTCGTCAAAGTCCAGCCAATGCCATAAACCCGGTTGATCAGGAAATTTTTATTGTAAGTGGTTGGGATGGCAATATAATTTTCCGGGTCATTATTGCGCAACGTATTTTCAGAATAAAAACGGTTTATGCCGATACTAAAGTTTAACCGGGAAGGTAAAATGCTAAAGTTGATGTCTTTGAATAATTTAAGCCAATTGCTTTTAACCAATTTTTGAAAAGGGCTGTAAAACTTGGGCTGGTTGTTGTAAACGTAGTTTAAGTTGGCTACATAAGTTTTTTGAAAAGCATTTTCTGTAATAAAATCATGGTGCTCGTATTGCGTGTAGATAAAAGTAGCGCTCAGGTTCTCCACATCCCAAAGATGGCTTTTGGCGTTTGGTACTGTTTTTACCTTACGAATATTGGTGAGGTTGATGCTTTTTCTAACGGTATAATCTTCGGCTTCGTTTAGGATAGAATCCCTTTTAATTTTTGCTACCTGTTGCAGTTCTGTTTTTAATTCGATGTCAGGAGATTTCGGATCGTATTGCGGTGTAATAATTTGGTTGGAATAATTGACATAAACAGGCAGTTTAATACCGGAAGCTGTTGGGAAAAACTTGCCCAGTTCTACATTGGCCGAAACATCAACCGATTGGTTATCGCTTCGGCTGCGGTCATTGATCCTGGAATCCAGCGTACCAAAACCAATGGTGCTTTTACTACCCGAAACGCTGATGTCGGCCAGATCGGCCAGTTTTGCATTAAACCTTCCGGTTGCCGCAATGCCGCCTTGCTCTTTAAAGCCAGTCAAACGCAATTCGTTAAACCAAACAATAGCTGATTTATCCAAGCCGTCATCCTTTCCCGGAGGGGAATTGCCTTTGTACGGGTTGCGAACGCCAAGCATGATCGTGCGGAGCCGACTCAAATCCGGCTGCCCTTTAATGGTTACCCTGTTGGCGCCGTCCCTAAAAGTGTAAGGCAGGTTCAATGGCCACGATACACCGTTTAGCAGCGCATTGTTACGCGCTATTTTTGCCCGGGTAAGTAAATCAAGCTGTAATGCCATCCGATTGGAAACAGGCCAAATGGCATCCGGGTCTCGGGTGCCGGGCTGTGTTATCTGCAACGGGATTTCGTATTCGTAATAATTATCTACATAGTCTGCACCCAAACGGATAAAAGCATTTACATCGCCATTGATCAATTGTGGCCCTTCTGCATGAATAAACATTTCCAACTGTTTGTACTGGCGCAAGTCATTGCCAAAGGTTTTAAAAGTAGCTTTGGAGTAACCGTCGCGCAGATTTTTGACCGTAACCTGCAATGCCTGCTCGTTCAGTTGCGTGTTAGTGGTGTAGTTGTTGTAATCGCGCTGGCGGGTAATGCCCGGTGGAACCACATAAGGAATAGGCGTGCGGTTTCCGTTTTCCTCAATATTTACGGTAGATACATCAATGGTCGAATTATCCAGCGTGGGGTTAACGATGGCCGGATCAGCAATAATATTGGCAGTACTGTTTTCGGTGTTAAAAGCGCGCCATTCACCACGGATCAGTTGCAGCCTTGCAAAACGCAGAATGGAGGTATCGGCAAAATTGGTCATGAACATCCGGATGAAACGGATGGCTTTAAAATCCTGGATGTTGCCAACTTTAGACTGATAACTTTTTATCGGCACCCGAAACTGGTACCAGTTAACCGCTTGCGTAGTACCGTTGGCCAATTTAACCTGGGAAGTTACTTTATCGGCAATAAAATTTTGGCCAACCACCATGTCGCGCGGTCGAATAGAAACTTTATACTGAAAGTACTCATCGGCCTGGCTCATGTTGTTGTCGCGGTTTACGTCTTCGCCATCGGGCAAAGACGTAGAAGCCGAATTGTCCAAACCCAACTCCGCTTTAGATTGTTCGGTTGTTTTAGAGTTGCCTTCTGTCCCGTTGTACTGGCTGTAACGGCGCAAAATACCGGAGTTTCCTTCATCGTATTGTGGCCCGCGGAAATATAGATAATCATCTGAAGAAGGGTCGCTGATAACTTGCGAAGCGGCAGAAGCATTTAAAACGCCACGGATTTGTTGGATAAAAGGTGCATATTTCTGGCGTTCGTCGGCATCGCCCAAACCATCCAAACCAACATCCTGCAAAGTGCGGGCCGAAGCATTATTATCAAAAGATTGTACCACGGGCTGCAGTTTAGGCACGCGGCCCCAAACAGTTTGGTTCACTTTGGAAGTATCGCCATCTGCCGGCAAACCGTTTTCCAGACTTTTGCGTCCGTCTTTTAATATATCTTCAGAGATACTGCCGAGGTTGAAATAAAGGTCGCCGCCGGGAGAGGCCGGTTTATAAATAAACGGATCTAAAACCCAAAACTCGATGTACTGCACATTCAGCGATTCAAAATCATTGCTGTCCATCCTGCGGAAGATACCACCCCAGCGGCTTTGTGGATTTTGCAAAGTACCATCTGCATTGATGCCGCTGGTAGTAAAGTTATATGGGCCGCGCACTTTTGGATAAAAAGCCAAATCCAACGTAGGCAAACTTAAAGGCTGGCCGGTCGTGCTTTGTTTATAGGGGAAAACTTCTTGTTCTAAAACTTCGCGCACGTAATGGTTGGAAAGCTCGTTCCGCGAATCTGGCAAAGCCGGGGCCTGGGAATTGCTGCGGTTATAAAAGATCGGGTCTATGTTGTAAAAAGCCAAACGGGCGCGGTTGTATCCGTAAGAAAGGTCGTTGTCCAACTGCGATTCCGGAAACAATTGCGGCGTACCCGAAAGCTGCCAGTTGATCGCACTTTTTATATCAATCAACGAACTGCTGTTTTCAAAATCGTCCAGATACGCGGTTCCGTTTGAGCCGGCAAAGTTTAAAGCAGCCGGATGGCCGGGCAGCAGTTGAGCAAATTCTCCGCTAAAATTTACGGTTGAAGGTGCTTTGGTAGAGATAAAAGGCAGCTTGTCTACCAAACGCGTCAATAACCTGGAAGAGGAACTGTACGTTCCGTCGAAACCGTAAATGGTATTCGAAATGGATTCATCACCGATACTTACTTTTTGTGTAATGGGCTGCTCGGTTAAGTGCATGACGGTGGCGCCCAAATTCAATTTGTTGTTCAGCTTATAATCAAACCTGGAACCGTACAGTGATTTTTGCTGAATGCCGTACAGTTCATTGCTTTCCAACTTGATATTAATCGGTTGGCCGGAAGTAAGCAAAGCCTGGTTGATGATCCTGATCCGGCCAATGTTATAATCAACCGTGTAATCTGAACCTTCGGTCAAACGCAAAGTACCGGCCGTAACCACCACAGAACCTTGCGGAATATTGATCGCATTTAACTGAAACTCGGAACCGGACTGGGAAGAATACGTTCCGCGGATAACATAACGGTTTAGCTGCGGAAAAAACTGCTGGGCAATGGTTTTGGTAGAATCATAAAGCGGTTGGTAAACGTAGCGGTTGATCAAATCCTGCTCTGTTGCCGGGTTAAACTGTTTAGCCAAATCAGAACCGAAAGGCTCAACCACCGGAAACGTAACGCGGCCGTTTTGCGAATCTATCGTAATCCCTTCCAAAAAATCGAAATATCCATCCGGCTGTTTGGCACTTTGCTGGTTTAAATTGTCCAGGCCAGTTAATTGCAGCCAAAGTTTACCGGCTGTTCGCTGTCCTTCGCCCATAATGGGTTTTTCAATGTTCGATTTATCGTCTAAACGCGCAATCGTCAACTTAAAATCATTCGGACTGATTTGGTAAGCGCCCAACGTATAGATGTTTTTCATCATCAAATTCCAAGTTGGCAATGCTGTTTTTAGCAGCTCATTTTTAAGCAACTTGGTGTACAATACTTTTGGTGTATTTGGATCAACCGGGATATCGGTCGAGAACTCTCCCACCTGATATTCAGTTCCGTTGTAAGTATAACGGTAAGCAACGGCCAGCACTTCATCGTTGTTTAGAGGATAATTTAAGGAGATGTAACCCAACTGCGGATGCAGCACAAACTCTTTATCAGATAGTTTTCGAGCATAAGTAAGCTTGCCGTAATTATCATTTCTGCCGGTTGACTGAAAGTAATTGGCCACATCGTTGGAGTTGGTCAAGCGGGCATTGGCAGGCAGGTTTTGCAATAAGTTGTTGGATTGCTGCGTAAAACCCGGGCCTTGAAAACCGGCCGGCAAAGCAGAAAAACCAGGGCCGCCTCGAACCAAAGAAGTATTGTAAGGATTGTACTCGCCCAAATCCAGAAAACCTAAAATATCCCTCGAATCTTTGGTGTTGTTGCTCCGGTTGGTTACCCAAACCTCAATTTTGGTGATATTAACGTTTGAACTGATGATCGGGATATTGGCCAGCGCACGGTTGTAGTTGTTGCGAAAGTATTGCGACAAAAAATAATGCCGGTTGGCTTCATAATCAGCAGGCGAAAGGTTAAAAGCGCCTTGCTGCGAACCATTTGAAATGGTGATTTGCCTGCTTTGCGATTGCTGCTGCGAAAAAATACTGGTTACATTCAGCTTGCCAAATTGCAGTTTTGTTTTTACGCCGAACAATGCTTGGCTGCCGTTAATCAGCGAAGTTGGCAAAGGCATGCTCACCGTTCCGGCTTCTATTTTTTGGATAATTTCGTCCGGTTTACCGGTATAGTCCAGCTTGATCTGGTTTTCAAACTGAAACTGCGCTTCGGTATTGTAATTGGTCGAGATCTTTAATTTATCGCCAATTGTACCGGTAACGTTCATTTGGATACGCTGATCAAAATTAAAACTTCCCTGGTTACGCTGCCTTGTGTTGAAAAGCGGATTTTCGTTTTTGTTCAATTGCCCCGCAAAAATCACTTCTGCCGAACCTTGCGGACGGATATCAATATTCGGGCTGCCAAAAATCTGTTCAAAAGTTTTACTCCTGATCTTGATTTGCGGGATAAAACCGGGCTGCTGCGAATCTTTAGCGTACTGATCAGACAAATGCTTCCAGTTTTCCTTGATTTCGCCGCTTTGTTTTAAACGAAGGTATTCTGAATAAGTGAGGTAACGCGGCGGCCGGTAATTGTAATTGCCCACGCGTTCTGTTAAAATGTAGCGGTTTGTTGCCGGATCGTATTCTACCGATTTAATTAAGTTTGGCGGATCGGGAAGCAAATAACCTTGCCGCAACTGATTGTTCCTGGATTGCTTATCCACAACCGGCGATTTAACTTTGACCGTATCGTTTTTACCCGAACCCACCTGGGCCTGTTGCCCATAAACTTTTATGTTACAACCAAAGGCTATAACATAACACACTCCGCACAACATCGTTCTGGTAAATATTTTCACCCTTTAAGCAAAAAAGTAGTAATTATAAGTTTTTCAAAGCAAATTTTATCAATTTTTCTACTGTTAAATTTTCTTCTTCTTTTTTAACAACCTGGTCGATCACTTTTTCGGCTGCATTTTTTGCGAAACCCAGCATCACCAACGCAGACAAAGCTTCCTCTTTAACAGTATGGCTTACCGGAACGGTTATCAAAGAATCTGGCCCTTCTTTTCGTAACTTGTCCTGCAACTCCAAAATTATCCTTTGTGCAGATTTCGGCCCTATTCCCTTAATCCGCTGTATCAAAGGCACATCGCCCTTTATAATGGCTTGCTGTATTTCTGCAGGTGTAATCGAAGAAAGCATCATGCGGCCAGTGCCGGCACCAATCCCTGATACAGATATCAGGTGTAAAAACAGCCTTCTTTCGCCTTCATCTGCAAAACCGTACAGCGTATGTGCGTCTTCTTTTACGTGAAGCCAGATAAAGAGTTTACAGTTATTTTCGTTTACCGAAAGTGCAGCATAAGTATGAAGGGAAATATTGATATGATAGCCCACGCCGCAGGCATCAATCACCACGTAGGCCGGGCATTTAAACGCCAGTTTTCCCTGGATATAATCGTACATCTGTTAGTCGCTTTTTAAATTTTGCTGATAATATTTCTATGCTTCTTTTATCGCCTAAAAATCATTGTGTTTATGTTTTTGTCATGCCGAACTTGTTTCGGCATCCCACAATATTGGCTTGTTGTTTTGTATTGAGGAACTCTGAAAAAAAACTCGGAATGACAGCCCATGCTTCTTTTATCAACTAAAAATCAGTAAGTGGTTAAGTTGATCTAACCACCAATTTTTATGGGCTAAAAGAAGCATTGGTTTTTTTATTGTGTTGATTTTTAAACAAGCGCTAACTATTTTTTAGGAAGCAGAAAAGCTGATACTGTTTTTACCGGTAAAAAATCAGTGTTGCGCGGCTTTGGTTTGTGCGTCCACCACGGCAATGGTAACCACGTTTACAATTTCGCGTACCGAACTGCCCAATTGCAACACATGCACCGGTTTGTTCATGCCCAGCAAAATTGGGCCAACCGCTTCGGCACCGCCAATTTCCTGCAACAACTTGTAAGCAATGTTGCCCGATTCGAGGTTTGGAAAGATCAGCGTATTTGCCGGCGCACCATTTAAACTCGAAAAACCATAGTTGTCTTTCAGCAAAGTTGGGTTCATGGCAAAGTTGGCCTGCATTTCGCCGTCAACCACCATTTCCGGATACTGCTCGTGTAATAGACGCACTGCTTCCCTTGTTTTTTCGGGAACAATGCCTTCATTTGAACCAAAGTTGGAGTAAGAAAGCATAGCAACACGCGGTTTGACAAATTGACGGACAGACCGCTCGATCAACACCGTAATATCCACCAATTGCTGTGCATCCGGATTGACATTTACCGTAGTATCGCCAAAAAACACAGGGCCACGTTTGGTAATCATCATGTACATTCCAGCTACGATTTTAACGCCGGGTTCTGTGCCGATCACTTGCAAAGCTGGTTTTACCGTTGCCGCATAATTACGGGTCAGGCCGGAAATCAACACATCGGCATCGCCAAACTGAACCATGGAAGCACCATAATAATTTCGGTTGAGCATCATTTTTCGGGCATCAAACAAAGTAATGCCGCGGCGTTGGCGTTTCTTGAACAGAAAGTTGGCGTACTTTTCGGATTTTTCTGAAGTCAATTGCGGGTTGATGATTTCCACGCCTTCCAAATCCAAGTCATTGGCCAGCATAATTTCCCTGATCTTTTCTTTATTGCCCAGCAAAATCGGCGTGGCAATACCTTCGTCGCGGACTATTTGTGCCGATTTTAAAATTTTGTAATTGTCTGCTTCGGCAAAAACCACGCGCTTCGGTTCCAACTTGGCTTTGCCGGAAATACTGCGCATAATCTTGTCTTCTTTACCCAAACGGCTGATGAGTTCTTCGTGGTAAGCATCCCAATCCAAAATATGTTTGCCGGCAATGCCCGAATCCATTGCCGCTTTGGCCACGGCTGTAGAAACGGTGGTGATGAGCCTGGAATCAACCGGTTTTGGAATGATGTAATCCTTGCCAAACTTAAAATTACGGGCGTTGTAAGCTAAATTCACTTCTTCGGGAACCGGCATTTTGGCCAGTTCGGCAATCGCTTTTACGGCTGCCAGTTTCATTTCTTCGTTAATGCCGGTTGCCCGGACATCCAACGCACCTCTAAAAATATAAGGAAAACCCAACACGTTGTTTACTTGGTTTGGATAATCAGAACGGCCGGTAGCCATAATCAAATCTTTGCGGGTTTCGGTAGCCAATTCATAAGAAATTTCAGGAACCGGATTGGCCATCGCAAAAACAATCGGGTTTTCGGCCATTGTCAGCAGCATTTCCGGCGTAACTACGTTTCCTGCAGATAATCCGATAAACACATCGGCACCTTTCATGGCATCGGCCAACGTATTTACGTCAGTGCGGTCGGTGAAAAACTGTTTGCGGATGTCGTCTAAATCGGTGCGGCCATGGTGCAGCAAACCGTCTTTATCAAACATCACCAGGTTTTCTTTTTTTACACCGATGGCGAGATACAATTTTGAACAGGAAATAGCTGCCGCACCAGCACCGTTAATCACCATTTTTATTTCATCCAGTTTTTTATGCTGAATCTCAACCGCATTCATCAAAGCCGCCCCCGAAATGATGGCCGTTCCGTGCTGGTCGTCGTGCATCACCGGGATTTTCATTTCCTCTTTCAGCCTCCGCTCAATTTCAAAACACAGCGGTGCCGCAATATCTTCGAGGTTTACGCCGCCAAAAGTTGGTTCGAGCGCTTTTACAATTTGTACAAATTCATCAACATTCTTCGTATTTAGTTCCAGGTCGAACACATCAATATCCGCAAAAATTTTAAACAGCAAGCCTTTGCCTTCCATCACCGGTTTGCTGGCCGCCGGGCCAATATCGCCCAAACCCAACACTGCCGTACCGTTGCTGATGACGGCCACTAAATTGCCTTTGGCCGTGTATTTATAAGCATCTTCCTGGTTTTCGGCAATGCGCAAACAAGGTTCGGCCACGCCGGGCGAATAAGCCAGAGAAAGGTCGCGCTGGGATTGCGTAGGTTTGGTTGGAATCACCTGAATTTTTCCCGGCCTGCCCGAAGAATGGTAATCCAGCGCATCCTGTTTACGGTTATCTACCTTGCTTCTTTTACTCATCGTTTTTTAGGTTTATGAATTTTTACAGGTAAAAAAAGTCCCGGTAAAAGAAGTACCGGGACTTTTTGACAGGTTTTGGTTTTGAAAATTAACTGCGGTTAATCCGAAGCGTCATGCCGGTATGCAGGTGGTTGCTCCTTAGCGTGTTTAATGATTTAATGCTTTCAACCGAAGCATCGTATTTATCAGCAATCACATTTAAAGTATCGCCCCTTCTAACCTTGTAAGTATAGTAACTTTTTATTGATTTTTTTTCGGGAGAAGCAACTTCATTACCCGATGCTTCTTTTACCAGCAATTTTTGGCCGGGCACAATTCCGCGGCGGTGCAAATGGTTCCAAACTTTTAAATCCTGCACTTCCACACCGTAATGGTTGGCAATGGATGATAACGTTTCGCCCCGTCTAATCCGGTGGTATTTTATGCTGACGGCATCTGTTGCGTCCTCCGGATTGGAAGCAAAAGTTGGTTTTACATCATCGTCTAAATCATTCAGCGCAGCGTAAACATTACCGAAATCAGAAGTTGAAGTTTTTGGGATAATTAAACGTTTTGGCTTAGCGGCTGTGCCGTTTACAATACGTTTTTTGTAAGATGGGTTGAGGATGGCCATTTCCGAAAGCTCGATGTTTAAGGCTTTGGATAGATTGCCCAGCGAAACAAACTTGTTAACCAGCACCGAATCTGTTTTAATCGAAAAATTACATTCTTCGGGAATGATTTGGTGCTTGCCGTAAAAATTCATCACATAAGCGATGGCAATAAAAGCCGGAACATAACCGCGGGTTTCGGCCGGCAAATAATTCCGGATAGACCAAAAATCATTTCCGCCCGAGCGTTGCATGGCACGCACCACATTTCCTTTTCCGCAATTGTAGGAAGCAATCGCCAGTAGCCAGTCGCCAAAATCATTGTAGGCATCCCGCAAATATTTGGCGGTTGCATAACTGGCCTGGATCGGGTCTTTGCGTTCATCCACGTAATTATCCATTTTCAAACCGTACAATCTTGCTGTTGCAAACATAAATTGCCATGGCCCGGTTGCGCCAACCCGAGAAACGGCGTTGGGGTTCAAAGCGGATTCTACCACCGACAAAAATTTAAGTTCTTCGGGCATGTTCGCATCACGGAAAGCCTTTTCATAAATCGGGAAGTAGTATTTGGCCAGGCCGATAATTTTAGACATGGAAGCTTTTCGCCGCTGCGCCGTGTAAATGTCAATGTAGCTTTGAACGTACTCATTATAGTCCAGCGGAATCTTTTTTTGTATAGAATCCAGACGGTGTTTGTACACCATGTTTTGGTAAGACGTCATCAATAGTTCATCAACAACCGGAACAGGCACCAAAGTATCGCTGCGCAAAATAGTTGGAATAGTTTTTGTAGCCCGGGTAACAGAAGTCAGGTTGACTACCTGTTTAACTTTTAAATTTATAGTTGTATCTCGTTGCGGTAAATTGATTTGCTGTGATGCAAATTTTTTGCGTTGTGCCTGGCTAAAACCAGCGATCAATACACAACACGTAAACACTATAAATTTCTTCATCCAAAAAAAGTTAGGTTGCGAAGGCTTTTATGCCGATGCAAGTTTTAAAAAATATTCCGAAAATTCCAACAACTTGTCTTCAGCAAAAGCCGGGGCAAGTAATTGCAAACCTAACGACAAATTTTGGGCATTGTTGCCTACGGGCAAAGAAATTGCGGGAATTCCGGCTAAAGATGCCTGAACGGTAAAAATATCTTCTAAGTACATTACGATGGGATCTTTTACAATTTCGCCGATTTTGAAAGCAGCCGTTGGCGTTGTTGGTGTGAGGATAAAGTTGTATTTGCTTAAAATTTCTTCAGTTTTTTCTTTGATTAAACGCCTCACTTTCTGCGCTTTGGCGTAATAAGCATCATAATAGCCCGAACTTAACACAAACGTGCCAAGCATGATGCGGCGTTTCACTTCTTCGCCAAAACCTTCTGTGCGTGTTTTGATGTAAGTTGTTTCCGTATCCGTT
Organism: uncultured Mucilaginibacter sp.; assembly: GCF_937859865.1. Classification (GTDB taxonomy): domain Bacteria; phylum Bacteroidota; class Bacteroidia; order Sphingobacteriales; family Sphingobacteriaceae; genus Mucilaginibacter_A. Next base: position 20,654 of record NZ_CALMAT010000018.1, on the reverse strand, counting down.
GCATTAGGGCTGCGGTAACCAAAATGCACACCATCATAACGGGAAAGGTTGGAAGACGCTTCAGCCGTAGTTAACACATAATAAGTTGGGACTACGTAACCCAGATAAGCAAAAGAAACAGGCTCAACCGTGTGGCCATCGGCTTTTAACTGTTTAATTTTCTGGCGCATCAGGTCTTTGATTTCCTGCTCCACACCTTCGCTATCCAAAATTTCCTTAATATAAGCAATGCTTCTTTTACCGGTACTTTTTAAGTGTTGGGTATATTTTGGGACGGGATTTAAAGCAGCCGTACTGTCATAATCATCGTTTCCAGCCATAATTTCCATTAGCAAAGCAGCGTCAGAAACGGAACGTGTAATCGGCCCCACCTGGTCAAAAGAGGAAGCGTAGGCAATAATGCCGTGCCGCGAAACACGGCCGTAAGTTGGTTTTAAACCGATAACGCCGCAAAAAGAAGCCGGCTGCCGAACGGAACCGCCGGTATCTGTACCCAAAGCGGCCAAACACAAATCAGCCTGAACAGCCACGGCCGCGCCGCCCGATGAGCCGCCGGATACTCTTTTTACATCCCTAAAATTTTTGACTGGCCCGTAGTAGGAAGTTTCGTTTGAGCCGCCCATCGCAAACTCATCGCAGTTACATCGGCCAATAATGATTGCATCTTCGGCCAATAACCTTTTTAAAACAGTTGCCGAAAAAACGGATGTAAATCCTTCTAAAATTCGCGAAGAAGCGGTAACCTGATGGCCTTTGTAGCAAATATTATCTTTGATGCAAATTACCATTCCGGCCAGGCGGCCAGCGGTTTTGTTCGCTAATTTTTGGTCGGTAAAAGAAGCATTGCGCAAAGCTTCTTCAGCAAAAACTTCGTTAAAGGCGTTTAAATCCTGATGCTGGTTTATTCTGTCCAGATAGTATTGGACCAAAGCAACAACCGAAGTTTGGCCGCTGCTTAAATCCTCCTGAACTTCTTTTAGGGAAGAATAAAATTTCATAAGGTGCCAATATAAAAAAACTTACTGTAAATAAACCGAAGTTGATTTACAGTAAGTTAATACACAGCTTGCGCTTATGCTAAAATTATAATGCTTGGTAACGAAAAAATTAACTACAATGTAGTTTTTTCGTCCCTGCGTTCTGCAGTCGTTGTTGCAGAAGGGTTAGTGGTAGTTGTGGTGGATGTTGGTTCGTTGGAAGCGTCTTTAAACTCTTTTACGCCTTTGCCCAAGCCTTTCATCAGTTCAGGGATTTTCTTTCCGCCGAACAACAATAAAACTACTGCTAATATTAAAATGATTTCTGGTGCACCTAATCCACCCATGATATTTATGATTTAATGGTTAAAAACTTAATTATTTAATTTCGGTAGAAGTTGAATGCGGATGGTTTTCGGAAGGATAGGTTTGATGCGGCGTAATTTCAGGCTGGTCAAGCGGGGCAACATCAGTAACAGAAGTTGAAGTTGTGTTGGCAACCGGTGTATCGTGGTTGATCTTTACCTCATCAAAACTGTTGATCTGGTTATGGATTTCCCTTTTTACCCCATCTGAAGCTTCTTTAAACTCACGGATTCCTTTTCCGAGACCGCGCGCCAGTTCCGGCAATTTATTACCACCAAAAAGAAGCAAGGCAACACCCAGGATCAGGATCAATTCTGGCGTACCGATATTCAAAAACAAATACATTGAACTTAACATAACCGTTATTTTTTAATGAACAAATATAAACAATAATTAATATAACAACACTGTGTTAATTATCTGCAATCCAGCTTTGCGGGTTTTGCGGCGTAAAGCCTTTCCACAATTCAAAATGCACTTGCGTGTCCCCGCTTTCTGGGTCAACACCTGCCGCGCCGATATTTTGTTTCAAACTTACTTTCTGCCCTTTTGAAACACTGGCCGACCTTAAATTCATATAAGCCGTAAAGTACTCGCCGTGCCTGATTACCACTAAATACGAACCATCAACATTTTCCACCTTGCTCACTTCTCCCGAAAAAACCGACCTGACTGAGGCTCCCGGATTTGTTTTAATATCAACGCCAGTATTGTCGGTTTTGATACCTTGTATAAAAGTTATTCCAAAACGTGCAACAATCGCACCATTGGAAACCGGCCAAGGCAAACGTCCGCGGTTTCCCAGGAAATCGTTTGACATTTTTGCCGCTTCCGGTGTTGCCGACAACACATCTGTTCCTTTTAAAACCGGTTTTGCTACCGCATTTGGTTTGTTTTCAACCCTGGCTTTTGCCGCTGCAATCCGTGCTTCTTCAGCTGCTTTTCGTTTTTCTTCTTCAATTTCCCTGCGGATAGCTGCACCAATAGACCTTTTAATCTGGCTCAACAGTTTGTTTTGCTGCGCCATTTCCTTCTTCGTCCGCTTTTCCTGCTGGCTCAAAGTATTTACCACCTGCGCCTCGTTATCTTTTTGTTTGCCTAATTTTTCTTTTTCTTTTTCCTGATCGAGTAAAATGTTGTGCTTTTCCTTCTTGTCGTGGTCCAACTCCACTATTTTTACATGCAGTTCTTTTTGCGTCCCCTGGATATAATTAGCCTGTCGCTGCCGGTAATCACCAAATTGCTGCATATATTTTAACCTTTTGTAAGCCTGGTTAAAATCGTTTGCCGCAAAAATGAACATCAACTTGTTATAAGAACTTTGGTTTCGAAAAGCAAACAAAACCATCGCGGCATACTCCTTTTTTAACTGGTCTAACTGCGATTGCAAACTACGTACGTTATTACTGTTGTCAGAGATTTGGTGGTCAAGCAATCTTATTTCAGAATTGGCCGTTTTAATTTTTTCTTCCCGCAAATCAATCTGTGCTTTCAACAAACTCAATTGCTTTAACGAAGTTCTTTTATCGCGCGAAATCCTGTCGTACTCATCGTTCAGCTTGTCCAGTTCGGCGGTAATTTTATCCCTCCGGCGTTTCAATTCGGAACTGCTTTGTGCAAAACCCTGTATGGTAAATACCACAAAAAACAAAAGCAGTACAATTTTTTTAAACGGCATAAATGCTTTGAGGCTGTTGTTTTAATTGATCAAAGTATAATTTTTTGGTTCTTTAAACGGCGCATCAATCGCTTGATCAAAATCTGTTTTGATATAATGCAGATCAGCCTTAAAACTGTTTTGGCCAGCCGCAGAACTGATTGCAATAACCGAAGGCAAAATACGGTTATCAGCCTGAATAAAACTACTGTTGTTTACATCCAGTTTTTGCGAAGACTTTTGGTTGCTCAACCCTAAACTGGCAACTTTTAAATCGGCACCAAAAGTAGTTTGATAAGCTAAATCGTTTAAAATCCCGGAAATGATCGTGTTGTTTCCATTAGCAGAAATTTGCGCATCAGCATTCATAAACTCCGGAACTGCATTGCCAACCACAATCGCTTCTACCGTTCCGTAATTAATTTGTCGGCCCGTATATTGATAAACGTAACTGAAAGGTTTTTTCAGATAAACGCTTTGCAATTTGTTGATGATCTTGATACTGTCAGGCGTAATTAAAGCGCGTGCAACTTCAATGCCGGCAATGGCACTGATGGAAACCCAAATCTGTTTGTTTTTTTGGATGCGGATATTTAATGTAACGTCATAACCTTTTCCGTCAATTTCTAAACGTGTACGTGCTTTTCCCGAAAAGGTATTAAAATTAATTTGCCTGCTTTGTATAGCCGCTAACTTTTCACTTTTACTATTATCTGTTTTAACAGTCGGCACAGCAGCAGAATCTGTAACCGCAGGCTGGCTTACAATTGCCTGTACCAATTGCTTTTTTGCTTTACAGCCAAACACTAAAAACATAATTGCTGCCGCTAATATTTTATTCAGAATACTTCTTTTCATTAATTTTTCTTTCTAAAGCAACCGAATTGCCCCCAAGCTGTTTCGCTGTTTTCCAATATTTAACTGCCAATGCTGTATCATTTAAAAAATACAAAATATCGCCGTAATGTTCGGCCAAGCCCGCGCTGTTTTTATTATGGCCGATGGCTTTTTCAATCCAGGTTTTTGCTTCGGCATACTTCTTTTGCCTGAACAAAACCCAGGCGTACGTATCTTCAAAAGAAGCCGTGTTGGGTTGCAGCTCGTTGCTATGGCGAGACATTTCGGCTGCGCGATCCAACTTTTCTCCTCTTAACGATAAATAGTACGCATAATTATTTAAGGTGTAGGCGTTATCCGGATTATTGCTGATGGATTGCTCGTAGGCCGCATCTGATTGCTTGTCGTCTTTTAACTGATGGTAACTATCGCCAATGCCCGAATACGCCTGGCTCAACAAATCTTTATTGGTATTACCGAGGGAAATTGCGTTTTTAAAATAACTCAATGCTTCTTTTACCCTACTTTTTTGGGCGTAGGCAACGCCGACCAAATAATTGGCAACGGCTTGGTTTGGAAAAAGTGAAAGCACTTCTTCGCCGTCTTTGATGACCTGGTCGAACTGGTTTTCGCCTAATTCCAACCGCATCACCTGCTCCCAAACGGCATAAGTTTGGTCATTCAAAGCCAGCGATTTTTTATAAACCGGAATAGCCTGGACATAGGAAGCATTTTGCACCAGCATATCACCATAAACCGTAAAAGCGCGGGCATCTTCCGGGTGTGCAACCGAAACGATGCGGCTCAGTTCCAACGCGCCTGATTTTGCTTCAGGGTCCGGGAATTTGGGGAAGTAACCGGAAATAATCCGCAACTCTTCTTCTATTTTAAGCGAAGGAAAAGCAAATGCTGTTTTTAGCTGGTTAAAACAAGCGGCGTAATCTTTTTTATCGCGGTAAACATCGGCCAAAGCCAAATGGATTAAAGCGTCATCAGGATTGTTTTTGCCCGCGCTTTCCAAAACTTTTAAAGCTTTATCATTTTGGTTGTTCGAGTTGTACAGTTCGGCCAGTTGCAGGTACGGACGCGTTTCCATAGGGTTTTCGCGGATCATTTGCTCCAAATCTTTCGTTGCCAGGTCGAGTTTGCCTTGTTTCAGATAAATTTTTTGTTTGCCCGAAATGCTTTCCTCGTTTTTTCCAAAACGCGTTTCTAATTGGTTATAGGCAGACAAAGCCTCGTCATACTTTTTTTCCATCACCAAAGCACGCGCCTGGTTGCTGTAATATTCCGGCTTTTCCGGGTTAATCCGGATCAGTTCCTTAAATACATTTTCCAGCTTCGGAATGTCGTTTATCTTTTCATAATTTCCGGCCAGCGCCAGCCAATACCATTCGTTTTCCGGGCTAACGGTTACTGCTTTTTCCAACAGTTGGCGTGCTTCTTCGTCTTTATTTTCGCTGTTGCGGATACGTGCCAGTTCGTACATTCCGGCAGCATTGGCGGGGTCAATTTCTAAAACCTGGGAAAAAAGCGTGGCGGCATTTTTCCCATTCTCCATGGTTTTTTCGCGCAAAGCCTGGTAAAAAAGTTCATCTACAATCACACTGTCGCGCCGGGTCAAAGGTTTGCCCACCACCATCACGATACTGTTTTTATCGGTGTTTTTTTGGTGCTGCGCGAAAACAGTTGCCGGAAACAGCATCCCCATCAAAACAAAAAACAGATAACAATTTTTCATGATTTTACTGTACGCCTGTATGGCCATAACCCCCTGTTCCTCTTAATGTTTCGCTTAAAATTTCAACTGCTTCCCAATCTATTTTTTCGTGTTTGGCAATCACCATCTGTGCAATCCGGTCACCATTTTGGATAAGAAAGTCAACTTCCGAAAAATTGATCAGCAACACTTTAATTTCTCCGCGGTAATCGGCATCAACGGTTCCGGGAGAATTGACAATGCTGATACCATGTTTAAAAGCCAGTCCGCTTCTCGGCCTGATTTGTGCTTCAAAACCAACTGGCAGTTCTATAAAAATCCCCGTCGGGACCAATTGCCGTTGCATCGGTTTTAAAATTACCGCTTCATCCAAACTCGCTTTTAAATCCATTCCGGCTGCATGTGCGGTTTCGTAAGCCGGCAAACTGTTGTTTGATTTGTTGATGATCTGGATGGTCATTTTTTAATTAATAAAAGAAGCTCTTTGCGTTCATTATATAAAGCTACTGCTGCAAATAAAATTAAAAACAAATTGCCAATAATTAAATTTCGGTGAAAAACAGAAAAAGATAAATACACAATTACTACGGATGCCAGCAGGTAAGCAACATTCTTTTTAAGGTGATACGGAATGGGATAATTTTTTTGGCCGAGAATATAAGATAAAACCATCATGGTAGCATAAGCAATGAGCGAAATCCAGGCCGAAGCAACGTAACTGTATTTTGGGATGAAAAGGAGATTTAAAACGATGGTGAGGATTGCACCGACACCAGAAATGTATAAACCAAAACGTGTTTGATCAGAAAGTTTGTACCAGATAGAAAGGTTCATGTAAATACCTAAACTAACGTAGCCAAATAAAAGTATCGGTACTACTTGTAAACCAGACCAGTAGAGTTCGCGCTGTATCGCATCTTTTCCTTTGATAAAACCTTTTAATATTTCGATATTGGCAGATAAAGCAACAAACATCAGGGTAACGGCAATTACAAAATAGGTCATGATCCTGGCGTAAGTTTCGCCTGAATTTTTATTTTTTGCATGGCTAAAAAAGAAAGGTTCGGCGCCCAAACGAAAAGCCTGTACGGCAATACTTAGAAAGATGGCGATTTTACAACAGGCGCCATAAATGCCAACATCCTGCTGTTGGGAAGCTGGCAACAAATTTTTGAGAAATATTTTATCAATGTTTTCATTGATGATGAAAGAAATATTGGCCACTAAAACCGGAAAACTATAAAGCAGCATGTTTTTAACAAGGCTGCCATCAAACCGAAACTGAAGCTGTAATAATTCAGGCAGTAAAAACAGCAGGGTAATTATGCTGGCAATCAGGTTTGAAATAAACACATAACCAATCCAGGCTGGCCGGTACCATTGTATCAACCATGAAGTACCGTAACCGTTGCTTTTAATAATATGCGGGACAACAAACAGAAAAAACAGGTTGGAGCCTACAAACGTGAAGATGTTTATTAGTTTCAGGCAGCCAAACCGGACCGGCCTTCCATCTGCACGAACTTTTGCAAAAGGGATAACCGCCAATGCATCCACCACAATAATGTAAATGAAGTATTGAATAAACCGTTCCTGGTCTGCCGCACTTGCATCGTTGCCCATCAAGCTGGCAAAATAGTGGCTTAACGGCAAACTAAACAGTAAAAACAAGGCTGCTATAAAAGCAATAGTAAAAAAAGTGTTACTGTAAACTTTTTCTTTATCTGCATTAGCTTTGTTCAGATACCTGAAAAAAGTAGTTTCCATCCCAAAAGCCAACAAAGGGCTGATGAGCGAAGCAAGGCTGTACATATAAGTAAATATGCCGTAAACCTTGGTTGGGTAAACGTAAACAAATAAAGGTGTGAGGATAAAATTAAGTACCCTGGAAAAAACAGTACTTAAACCATAAATAGCCGTTTGTCCGGCAAATTTTTTTATCGTTGACAAATTTTGAAGATTGGTTAAGGCCGAAGTAAACTCCTAAAAACTACGGCTGCATATTCTTTTTTACGGCTTCAAAATTACGATAGTTTTTCATTTCGCCTTCGCTGCTTTCTACGTGTTCCACGCGCGCGCGGTCCGGGCCTTCGTGGCACCATGCTAAAAACTCTTCTATCATCGGCGCATCGCCTTCGGCTTCGATATAAACCGAACCGTCAGCCTCGTTCGATACCAAACCTTTTACGCCTAACTGGTCTGCAACGGCTTTGGTTGTTGCGCGGTAAAAAACACCTTGAACTTTGCCGCTAACTTTTATATCTAAATGTTTTTTGACCATGCTTCTTTTACCCTGCTAATTTTACCCTGCTAAAAACAGTATTGCCAAAAATAACAAACCGGTTTTGATTAAGCCAGCTTTCGCACTTTAGATTCGGGCGTAATTTTCAATCGGTCTAAGTTGGTGATCAAATTTAAACCCGGTGTTTTACCTTTTTCCAAGGTTCCTTTCTCCTCATCAATCCCCAAAAATTTTGCACCGTTGCTGCTGGCCCATTGTACCATATTTTCCAGCAATAAATTTGGGAAATGCTGTTGCAGCACTCGCATTTCTTTTAAAATACAAAGTTCGGTATTGGAAGCTAGGCTATCGGTCCCCAGCGTAATGTTGAAACCATGATTGGTAAAAATGCTGATTTTTGGCAGCGTATTTTCAATATACAAATTGGCATCTGGGCAAAAACACCAGTTTATTTTACGGTCGAAACGGCGCGTAAAGTAAATATCTTTCATGTTGGTGTAGGTATTGTGCACCATCAGCACGTTTTGCTGATTGGTCAGCAGCGGAAGGATAGACTGGATAGAATCACGTGCCTGCGGTTTAAAAAAGGAGATATCAATGCCCAAACGTTCATAAAAATCCAGGAAACTGCCTTGTTTGTAACGGTACAGCTTGTTCTCCTCGTCGGTTTCCTGGTTGTGTATCGTAAGTACAGAGTTTGTTGTTTCTGCTTCTTTTCGGATTAGTTTAAACAACTCTTTTGAAACTGAATAGGCGGCGTGCGGCGTGATGGAAGAAGCCAAAGGCTTAAACTGCTCTTGCACCGATAAAGCATTGCTAAAAACAGCATCGGCATTTTTGGGGTCGAAACCATAAACCTCGATAAAGTTATGGTAATACAACTTACTTTTCGTTTTTACCGAAGCCGTAACCGCGCTGTTGGAAATATCGCCAACGGCAACAATACCGTTGCGTTCCATTTCTTCATCTGCTTTGGCGGCCGCTTCTTTCACTTCGTTTTCATCGGCTTTGCGCAGTTTTTGCACGTTGCCAATAAATTCGATCAAACCTTCGCCGGCCGGGACTTTTCCTTTTAAATGCGACAGTTCTAAATGGCAATGCGTATTTACAAAGCCAGGTGTTAAAACGCCGCTTAGTTTTTCGGTTGGCAAATCCCGGTAAAGAAGTTCATGGGGCGTAACAGGTGGATTTTCAGGGTTTTCAACTTTCAGGATTTTTCCGTTGTCATCAACAACAACGCTTCCGTTTTTGATCGGGCTGCCACAGGCAGTCAGAACGTAATCAGCAGTAAACTTTTTCATGTGGCATTTCGGCTTGGTAATAAACTTAGGATTAGCAGGTAACAGGTATTGGTTTTTTGTAATAAAATCAAAAAATAAAATACTACTGTTTTTATAGTCGTATTTTTGTAAGGTGGTAGTAACAGATAAAAAAATTGACGTACGCGGCTTAACATTGGAAGCACTGGAAAAAAGTTTTGCCGCGTTAGGCGAAAAAAGTTTCCGTGCGAAACAAGTTTATGCTTGGCTTTGGGAGAAATCGGCTGCTGATTTTGACCAAATGAGCAACATTTCCAAAGAGTTACGCCAGAAGTTGAAAGAACAATTCACTATTAACGCGGTAAAAATACATAACTCTCAGTTTAGTAACGATAAAACGATAAAAAATACATTTAAATTATATGATAATAATTTAATTGAAGGTGTATTGATACCTGCGCCAGAACGGATGACGGCCTGCGTTTCTTCGCAGGTTGGCTGTAGTTTAACCTGTAAATTTTGTGCAACAGGTTATATGGAGCGGAAAAGAAACTTAAACCCCGACGAAATTTACGATCAGGTGGTGCTTTTAGACCAGCAATCCAAAGCCAATTACAACCAGCCGCTAACCAATATTGTGTACATGGGCATGGGCGAACCGTTGTTGAATTACGCCAATGTTTTAAAATCTATCGAGCGGATTACGGCAGAAGACGGGTTGAACATGGCCGCCAGAAGGATCACGGTTTCCACGGCCGGCATCGCCAAAATGATCAAAAAGCTTGGGGATGATAACGTGAAGTTTAACCTTGCCCTTTCGCTGCATGCGGCAAACGATAAAAAGCGCAACGAGATTATGCCGATCAACGAGCAAAACTCATTGAAAGCGTTGGCCGAAGCCTTGAAATATTACTTCGCCAAAACCAAAAACCCAGTTACTTACGAATACATTTTGTTTGATAACTTTAATGATAGTTTGGAAGATGCCGCAGAACTGGCCACTTTTTGCAAGCATTTACCTTGTAAAGTAAACATCATTGAATATAACCCGATCTCTTTTGCTGCTTTTACCAATACGGCCGAAGATAAAACGGATGCTTTTGCCGCTTATTTACGCAAGCAAGGCATCAACGTAAACATCCGCCGGAGCCGCGGCAAAGATATTGACGCTGCTTGCGGACAGTTAGCTGTAAAACAGCAATAGATACCAATTTTATACCGATAAAAGAAGCATCAGCAAAAATGAACTTACGACAAACTTATTTTGCCGATTTTGTTTCGCTGATATTCCCGGAGCTTTGCCAAGCTTGTGCCAAAAGTTTGTACCGCAACGAGGATTTGATTTGTGCAGATTGCCTGTACCATTTGCCTTATACCGATTTTCATTTGAATGCTGATAATACAGTTGCACAGCAATTTTGGAGAAGGGTTCCGTTAGAAGCTGCCGCTGCTTTGCTTTATTTTAGCAAAGGCAGCCGCGTACAAAACCTGATGCACCAACTTAAATACAAAAACAAACCCGAAGTTGGCGTTTATTTAGGCAAGCTGGCCGGAAAGCGTTTGTTTGAAAATCTAATATTTTCTTCGGCAGATGTCATCATTCCGGTTCCGTTGCACAAGCAAAAACAGTTAAAACGAGGTTACAACCAAAGTTTAAGCTTTGCAGAAGGGCTTTCAGAAAAAATATCCATTCCAGTTTCGATTGATAATTTAATCCGGGTAAGCAGCACGGAAAGCCAAACCAAAAAATCCCGCATTTCCCGTTATGAAAATATGAAGGAAGTTTTTTCCGTAAAAAACCCTTCAACATTAATAGGAAAGCATATTTTATTGGTGGATGATATCATTACCACCGGCGCAACTTTAGAAGCTTGTTGTAACGTTTTGCTGGAAGTTCCCGGTGTCCGCATCAGTATTGCAAGTATTGCCGTTGCAACTTGATGCTTCTTTTAGCACATCAAATTTAGTGTGGTAAAAACAGCAGTAATACAATCCATGTAGAACTCTTATATTTTTGGCTAAAGCCAATCCTTGCTCCATTTATCCACGGCCTAAAGGCCGTGGCAATTAATAATTGAATTGCGTTTTAGGACGAGATATTATCAGCAGGTACAAAAAATCTGTAAATTGAAGTGGTTAAATTGCCACGGCCTTTAGGCCGTGGAATAAATGAAGATTAAATTTGGCTTTAGCCAAAAGATTATTGAATGAAATTGAAACAGCCCCTTACAAATACAACGGAAACTTCTTCGTCAGTTCATGTATCTGTTTCTTCACTTTTTCAATGTGCGCTTCATCTTCTATATTGGTGAGCACTTCGTTAATCAGTTCCACAATTTTTTTCATTTGCTTTTCTTTCATGCCGCGCGTGGTAACGGCCGGCGTGCCAACACGGATACCCGAAGTAACAAATGGCGATTTATCATCAAACGGAACCATATTTTTATTTACGGTGATGTCAGCTTTATCTAAAGCTGTTTCGGCAGCTTTTCCGGTTACGTTTTTGTTCCTAAGGTCAATCAGCATCAAATGATTATCCGTTCCGCCCGAAATAATTTCGTAGCCCAATTCTACAAAAGCTTCGGCCATGGCGGCAGCATTTTGCTTCACCTGCACAATATATTTCATGTATTTATCGCTTAAAGCTTCGCCAAAGGCAATGGCTTTGGCAGCAATAATATGTTCCAGCGGCCCGCCTTGCGTTCCCGGAAAAACGGCCATATCTAAAACGGAAGACATCATCCGTGTTTCGCCTTTTGGTGTTTTCAAGCCGAATGGGTTTTCAAAATCTTTTCCCAGCAAAATTAAACCGCCACGCGGGCCGCGCAAAGTTTTATGCGTAGTGGTGGTTACAATATGGCAATACGGAAGCGGATCTGCAAGCAAACCTCGCGCAATCAAACCGGAAGGATGGGAAATATCGGCCAAAACCAAAGCGCCAATTTCATTGGCCACTTTTCGAATGAACTCATAATCCCAATCGCGCGAATAAGCCGAAGCGCCGCAAATGATCAGTTTTGGTTTTTCGCGCAAAGCAACTTCCCGTAACTGTTCGTAATCAATCAAACCGGTTTCTTTTTTCACCCCATAAAAAAACGGTTTGTACAATTTCCCCGAAAAATTAACCGGCGAACCATGTGTTAAATGTCCGCCATGAGATAAATCAAAGCCTAAAATTTTATCGCCGGGCTGTAAACAAGCCAGCAGAACAGCGGCGTTTGCCTGCGCGCCAGAATGCGGCTGCACGTTTGCCCATTCGGCATTGAACAATTGCTTGGCACGTTCTATGGCAATGGTTTCAATCTCGTCCACAATTTCGCAGCCGCCGTAATAACGTTTGCCGGGCAAGCCTTCTGCGTATTTGTTGGTTGCTGCCGATCCTGCTGCTTCCATCACTTGTTTGCTCACAAAATTTTCGGAAGCAATCAATTCGATGCCGTTTTCCTGCCGTTCCTGTTCCTCGTCTAAAAGCCTGAATATTAATTTATCTCTTTTCATGTTTTGATTTATGGACGGCCAAATTTAGCCTATTTTAATCCCTTGTATCAAATTTAGGTTTACTAATTTTTTGCCGGTAAAAACAGTATCTGCCCCGGCGAAAACATTTGTAAATGCAGATGCTTCTTTTATCGGTATTTTTTTAGAAATTAGGGTTGCTGAGAGTTTTTCTTTAAAAGGAAGTTTAAATGCGCTAAAGAAAAAATTAAACACTCAAACATAAACAGCCATCACACGTAGAATCCTGTAACGGTTATTTGACCAAATAACCTAGATTTGTATATCGAACAAAGTATAACGGATAAATGAAAGTACAGGCGGGTAACCTTTTAGAGCAGATCAACTACCCTTCTGATTTAAAGAAATTTAATGAAGAAGACCTTACCGAAATTGCCAATCAATTAAGGCAGTATATTATTGATATTGTATCGGTAAACGGCGGCCATTTTGGTGCAAGCTTGGGCGTGGTCGAGCTAACGGTTGCCTTGCAGTACGTTTTAAATACACCTTATGACCAATTGGTTTGGGATGTTGGCCACCAAGCTTACGGCCATAAAATCCTGACCGGCCGCCGCGAAATTTTTGACACCAACCGTTTGTATAAAGGCATCAGCGGTTTCCCGAAACGTGCCGAAAGCATTTACGATACGTTTGGCGTTGGCCACTCTTCCACTTCTATTTCTGCCGCTTTGGGCATGGCTGTGGCTTCGCACCGCAAAGGCGAGCACGATCGCCAGCATGTTGCCGTAATTGGTGATGGCGCGATGACGGGCGGAATGGCTTTTGAAGCTTTAAACCACGCCGGTATCGAAAATTCTAACTTGCTGGTTATTTTGAACGATAACTGCATGTCTATCGACCCGAATGTAGGTGCTTTAAAAGAGTATCTGACAGGCATTTCAACTTCCCGTTCTTATAACCGTTTCCGGGATGACGCGGCTCAGATCTTAACTAAAATCTCCGCTCTCGGCCCGGATGCTTTTAAAATTGTCAAAAAAATTGAGAAAAGCATCAAAGGAACGATCCTTAAAAACAGCAATCTTTTTGAGTCTTTACAGTTTCGTTATTTTGGTCCAGTTGACGGGCACAATGTAAAACAACTGGTTAAGGTTTTAAAGGATTTGAAAGATATCCCCGGACCGAAACTGCTGCATTGCATCACCGTAAAAGGCAAAGGTTATGCTTTGGCTGAAAAGGATCAAACGATATGGCACGCGCCAGGTTTGTTCGACAAAATCACTGGGGAAATAAAAAAACCTGTTTACGATAAACCAAAGCCACCAAAATACCAGGACGTTTTTGGGTTGACAATTATCGAACTGGCCGAAAACAATCCAAAGATCATGGGCATTACGCCTGCCATGCCTTCCGGCTCGTCCTTAAATTTGATGATGAAAGCGATGCCGGAACGTGCTTTTGATGTTGGCATTGCCGAGCAGCACGCCGTTACTTTTTCGGCTGGTTTGGCTACGCAAGGTATGGTGCCGTTTTGTAATATTTATTCCAGTTTTATGCAGCGTGGCTACGATCAGGTCGTTCACGACGTGGCGATACAAAAACTAAACGTTGTTTTTTGCTTGGACCGCGCCGGATTGGCTGGCGCCGATGGGCCAACGCACCATGGTGCTTATGATTTGGCTTTTATGCGCTGCATCCCGAACATGATTGTTTCGGCACCGATGAACGAAGAAGAGCTACGCAACCTGATGTTTACCGCTCAGCAGGAAAACATGGGGCCGTTTTCGATCCGTTATCCGCGCGGCAACGGCGTGATGGTAAACTGGCAAAAACCGATGAAAGCTTTACCAGTCGGCAAAGGCCGAAGGATTTGCGACGGAGAAGAAGTAGCCATTTTAACCATCGGTACCATTGGAAATGAGGCGGTAAAAGCAGTACAAACCTTAAACCAGGAAGGCATTTATCCGGCACATTACGATCTGCGTTTTGTAAAACCACTGGACGAAGAAATGCTGCACGAAGTTTTCCAAAAATTTGAGCAGATAATTACGGTGGAAGACGGTTGCCTGCAAGGCGGAATGGGAAGCGCGGTAATCGAGTTTATGGCTGATCATGGTTATGCAGCCAAAGTAATCCGTTTGGGTATCCCCGACCGTTTTATCGAACACGGCGAGCAGCCCGAACTTTGGGCCGAATGCGGTTACGATGCAGCTTCTATCTCCACCCAGGTAAAAAAATTGGCGGTAAAAAGAGCAACACAAACCATTGCTTCGTGATGCTTCTTTTATGGCATAAAAATTAGCACGCCTGAAATTTGTCTATTTTATTTCCGGGCTTAGGATCGGTTCAAGTGAGTTGCTATGCTTCTTTTATCACCTAAAAAATGGTAAGCGTTTGGTTTTATGGAGTTCAATTGATACAAACACCAATTTTTATAGGGTAAAAGAAGCATCATAATTCATCCAATCCCGGGCATATCGAAGTGCCGTGTGTATTGTTTCTTTTTGCCGTTTGGCACTCCATATAGCCAACTGTTACAATTAAACCGCTAAAAAACTACGCTTATTGTTAAATCACAAAGACAACCTGCGCTTCCGTGAACTCACTTTTTTTCATAACAATCTTTCTTTTTTAGCAATCAAAAGTTTTCTGGTTTCCCTGATGTACATTAGCCAAATTTCTGGGAAGAATTTACTTTTATAAATACAGACAAAGGCTAATAAATAGTTATTGCGAAAACTCTATTATTGTTTTTAAATATGTTTTTTCAGGAAGTAAGTTTAAAATTAAAAAAGAATAAGTTTCTGTATTATATCAAAAACTTTTTAAGACAAGTTATTCCAGTCGTGCTTTATGAAAATTCACTTCCTCAAAAACTATTAACTATTCAAAAATATGAAAAGGCTTATATAACTGATAGGGTCAACTATTACAATAAACTCAAACAATTTACAAAAGCCGACGAGCGCGCGATTCCCATAAAAGAAATTCAAACCCTTAAAGGTCCTAAAGCATATCGTTTTGACACTTTTGAGTTTACGCGTTATTTTGAAAAAAGCCTTAAAGCAAGCGTTCTTTTTGGCGATGTAATTAGCATTCCTGAATTCCCAACTATACAAAAAAGCAGACCTGTAGCTGGTGCTAATAATAACGCAATACTACTAAACTTGGATAAAAAGAGACATTTCTTTTTTATTCACGATCATAAAAATCTTTCAGAAAAAAAAAGTATGCTCATCGGCCGGGGAACTATCACTCAACCTCATAGAATAAGGTTTATGGATATGTATTTTAATCATCCGTTGTGTAATTTAGGTCAGGTTAATAAAGAAGGTGGCAATACAGCGTGGTTTAAACCCAAAATTTCTATAAGTGCACATTTAGAATACAAGTTTATCCTATGCCTTGAAGGTAATGATGTAGCTACAAACCTAAAATGGGTTATGTCTTCCAGCTCAATAGCTGTAATGAGCAAACCCAAATACGAAACGTGGTTTATGGAAGGAAGATTAATTCCTGATTTTCATTATATTTTAATTAAAGATGATTATTCGGATCTTGAAGAGAGATTAAAGTATTACATCACTTGTACCGAAGAAGCCCAGGTTATTGTAAACAATGCTAACCAATATGTAAGACAATTTTTTAATATAGAAAAGGAGGCCGTAATATCCTTATTAGTATTGGAAAAATATTTTTATTTTACATCCCAAATAGATAAACTTTCCATTTGAATTTTGAACGTTAATTTAAAAAATAGATTTTAGTTGTGCCAACAATAAAAGCATTTTTTTCTATAAGTTTGTTTAACCTTATTTATGTTGTGATTTTTCAGGATACTTCTTTTATCGCAAAAGATTAAGGTCATCCCCCTCAGAACAATCCTTTTTCTTAAAAAAACAAAAAGTTTAAACAACTTCAATATTAACCTTTGGTAAGATAGTGCGTGTTAATTTATAATTTTATGATATGAAAGTATCCGGTTTTACATTTATCAGAAATGCTGTTAAAAATGATTATCCAATAGTTGAGGCAATAGCATCTATTCTGCCACTATGTAACGAGTTTATTGTTGTTGTAGGTAACTCTGATGATGGTACAAGACAATTAATTGAAAACATCAATTCGCCCATTATAAAAATAATAGATTCTGTTTGGGACGATTCTTTAAAAGAAGGAGGAAAAGTTTTTGCATTAGAAACAGATAAAGCATTTAATGCAATTTCCTCAGATACTGACTGGGCATTTTATATTCAAGGAGATGAAATAGTACATGAAAAATATTATCCTGTAATTAAAAGAGAAATGGAATCAACCTTGAATGACTCAACTATTGAGGGTTTATTATTCAAGTACATTCATTTTTATGGCTCTTATGATTATTATGGGCATTCAAGACGCTGGTACAGGCGTGAAATAAGATTAATAAAAAATATTAAAGGAGTCAAAGCTTATAGAGATGCGCAAGGGTTTCGTTTAAATGATCGTAAAATAAGAGTAAAGTTAATAGATGCTTATATCTACCATTACGGATGGGCCAAACCGCATACCGGTTTAAATAATAAAATAAGAAATTTTAATAAATTTTATCATGACGATGAATGGGTAGCGCAAAACCTACCCGAGACCTATGAATTTGATTATGGAAATGCTGATAAACTAATCAAATTTTCTGAAAGTCATCCCCTTGTTATGCAAAAAAGGATTACTGCAACTAACTGGCATTTAGATTTTAAAAACAAATCATTGAAAAAAAGCATGACTTTTAGAAGAAAATTACTGCAAAAGGTTGAAGAAATTACAGGTTGGCGTATAGGAGAATATAGAAACTATAAAATTGTTGGTTGATACTTTTTTTTCCTTCTTTAAATAACCACAATTTTATTAAAGGGATTTGTCTGCTTCCCCTGATAGCGAAGCTTTAAACTTCTTAAAAAAAATCTTAACCAAATTTTTGTATTGTAATTTTGCTAAATTAAAGCTTGTTTGTACTTTTCAAATACCAAATCTTTTTTAACAGATGAAACTCCTGGGATTTTTTTATAAGAACCTGGTGAATGTTAAGTAGAGGAGTTTAACGATTCCTGCTTAACACAACTATCAGCTAACTCTTTTAAATTTCAAAGTATTAAACCAATTTTCAGTCGTTTTTAGAAAAAAGATGAAATGAATTGGGATAAACAAAAGTTCCAAAACCTTCATTTTCTAAAATTTGACAGGGTAAAAACAGTACCGAAAATCCTACTGTGGGGGATAACTGCATTAAACTTATTGGTTTGGACTTGCTTGTTTTAAATTTGAAGTTATGATCACCGTTGTAAAAAAATTTCCGGTTGCTACTTACGTGTTGGATACCTACTGGAAGTTTGCAGCAGAACGCCAGGAAATTTTCTTTAACCGGATTGCAGGAAAAACGGTGCTAACGAATGATCCGATACTGCTTAAATATAAATTCACGAACGCTTATCGTGCTGCTGACCGTGTAAGCCAATATCTGATAAGCAGGGTCATTTATCACGGCGATCAAAGCCCCGATGAAGTTCTGTTCCGCATTTTACTGTTTAAGTTATTTAATAAAATAGAAACTTGGGAAATATTAAGCCACGAATTAGGCCTGTTAACCTGGGAAAACTATTCCTTTAAATCCTACAACCAAGTTCTGCATCAGGTGCTGCAAGCAGGCGAGACCGTTTACTCGGGCGCTTATATGATGGCTTCGGGAAAGAGTTCGTTTGGTAATGATAGAAAACACGAGAACCACTTGAAATTGGTTGAACAAATGATGCATGGGCATTTAGCGGAACGGGTTCAGGAAGCAACCTCACTTGAGGCCGTTTACCGGCTATTGTTAAGTTTCCCCTTGTTGGGGCCATTTTTAGCTTACCAGTATGCCATTGATATCAACTACAGCAACCTTACCAATTTTAGTGAAATGGATTTTGTGATGCCCGGCCCGGGTGCAAAAGACGGTATCCGAAAATGTTTTAAAAGTTTAGGCGGTTATACCGAAGCCGATGTAATTAAATATGTAACAGAACGCCAGGAACAGGAATTTGAACGCCTGGGTATCAGTTTTAAAAGTTTGTGGGGCAGGCGCCTTCAATTGATTGATTGCCAGAACTTATTTTGTGAAACGGATAAGTATGCAAGGGTAGCCCATCCCGAAGTGGGCGGACTTTCCGGCAGAACGAGGATTAAGCAGCTTTACTTAGGCAATTACTACGGTATCAGCTATTTCTTTCCGCCCAAATGGGGCTTGAATGATAAACTGGGAAGAAGTACCGGACAATCAGCTTAACTTTGATTTGTTGTTAGTTCAGGGCTTATGTTAAATTTCTCTTGTAGTAGTCTGGCCACTTTGCCTTCGGGGTTGATAGGGTGTACTTTCCCAGGTTTTACCTTGCGGTAAGTGATGGATACCCTTCTTTCCCTATGCTGTACATTTCCATCTACAACGTCTTTCTTTCTGGGCGGTATGCCATGCTTCCACTTCTTCCGGGCATCATCCTGCATAATATACAAAGAACGCCTCGGAACCTCCACGTCAATCACCTCCAGGTTTTTCCCTTTGATGAACCGCATGATGCAACTGCTTCCCAAGTTTACACCGCAAATCTGGTTTTCGTAATAAGCCCTGTCCTTATGTGGTTTGATGCCTTCTCCCGGAACATATTCATTAATAATAACCTGGTCGGGTTGGTTGATTAAAATTTTTTGCTCCACGATTTTCTGTGATAACTGGTAGATCAAGGGAGGCATAGCAACCGGAAATTCGATCAGATCATAAGGCTCGTCCAGCTCATTGCGGTAACCATAATATTGCAGCCTTCTTGCATAATCAACAACCCATATTTGACTGTCAATTTCATTTAATAATTGATCTTCCATTGATTGATCTATAAAATCAGGATAGAGTAGCAAACCTGGTAGTGCTGTTTCCATTTTCAAATAATTAAAATTGCTTGTGGCAAAAAATAAAAGCAAAAGATTTTCGAAGGTTAACAATTAGCGTTTGGTTAAGTTTAAAATGTTTAACAACTATTTGTAGAATGCGGTTATAACGCAGCTTCTATCTCTACCCAAATAAAAAAATTAGCGGTAAAAAGGACGACATAAACGATTGCTTCCTGATGCTTCTTTTATGGCATAAAAAACAGTACACCCGAAATTTACCTGTTTTATTTCCGTGCTTAGGGCCTGTTCAAATTATTTTCGATACTTCTTTTATCACCTAAAAAATGATAAGCGTTTGGTTTTTGGTTGAGTTAAATTGATGTAAGCACCAATTTTTATAGGGTAAAAGAAGCATCATTATTAATCCAATCTTAGGCATATTGAAGGATCTTGTGTATTGTTTTTTTGTTGCCTTTTAGCACTGCATGTAGTTAACTGCTACAATTAAACCGCTAAAAACTTTGAATAGGTGTAATGTAATTTGTGTAATAGTTTATTGTAACAGCTAAAAGAGAGAAAAACTGATTTTTAACCCAGTAACCTAAATGACATGAATTCCTTCGTTTTTTTGTAATGGCTACTGATCTTTTTGTGTTTAAATTTATTTGTCTTAACAAATTAAATGATGATACCAGCCCAAGAAATTATAACTGCACTTCAAAAATTGGATTTGAAAATTTATCCTTACACTGATGTTTTAGCTGAACTGCGAAAAATTGGTAAAGCAGGGCTTGTGATGAATACCCTACATCCTAACTATGAAGTCATACGAGTTAGACCCAATGAATTAGGAGAAAGATTTTCCAATATAAAAGAGTTAAGTTATAAGCCGCAGAAGTACAACCAAACCTATCAAAGAGGAAGCACACCAAATAAAACTATGTTTTATGGTTCATCAACACAAAAAGATATTTTAGGAGCTAGTCCAACAATTGGAAGAAAAACTGCATTACTTGAAGCTATTCCGGAGCTTAGAAACCATAATACAGAATTCGAGAAAAAAGTTACTTTTTCTAAATGGACAGTAATAGACAACATTAATCTTGTAACAGTTTGCTTTGACAAGGACTTACACCAAAATTATTTAGACCACAAGTATGTTTACCAGCAGTTTGAAAAATACTTAGATAAACCCGTAGTGCATTTAGGAAAAAGGTTGTGCAACTGCTAAAAAAGCAGTAAATTG
>NZ_CALMAT010000017.1 GCF_937859865.1 uncultured Mucilaginibacter sp. | reverse complement strand
AAAGTTTGTGATCGCTAAAGGCTGATACTGATTTTTAGGCGGTAAAAGAAGTATGCGTTAAAACAATGCTTCTTTTATTGATACTAAAATTACAACAAGCAATTAATTTATATTAAATCATTTTCAGCCAACCATGACCATCTCAACCCCAATCCCTAAAAATGTATGGTTTACTGCATTAATTGCTTCGACCATATTATTCGGCGGCCTGTTTTTATTGCAGCATGTACCGCTGATGAAAAGAGATGCAGTTGCAACTGCATTATTGGCAGATATGGTCCTAACTTTTCCTTTAGCTTATTATTTTTTGCTAATTCGGCCATTACAACTTAGAAAGTGGAGCATGGTATTTGTTTTTACTTGTTGTTGTGCCGTAGCTTATCTCACTTTGCCTGTTCATCAAAAGTATTATGTGCTGCAACTGCGTAAGCTTTCTGAACTGATAGAGCTTAGCGTAATCTTATACGCAATTAGTAAAATCAGAAAAATAATTGCTGCGTTTCGGGAATCAGAAGCTGCTTTCCCTGATTTTGCTTATAACTTGTACCAAAGTATAGCAACCGTGTTGGGAAATGGCACGGCAATAAAACTTTTAGCTTCCGAACTGATCGTGTTAAGGTTTGGGTTGCTTTGCTGGAAAAAGCCAGGCAAAAATCCAAAAGCGATCAGCCGTTACACCGTTTATAAAGAATCTGGTTATTCGGCTTTGTTTGGCGTTTTACTGTTTGTTTTGTTGATCGAAATTTTTGCATTTCATTTACTGCTGGTTCAATACAGCAGAGTTGCCGCCATCATAGTTAGTTTAGTAAGTGTTTACGGAATGATTTTTATCATCAGCGATCTTTCCGCTACCGTAAAAAGTCCGGTGCTAATAATGAAAGACAAATTATTGTTGCGGGTAGGATACCGTTGGCGCACAATAGTTAACACCAACAATATTGCATCAGCCGAAAAGATCAATGATAATTACCAGCCTGATAAAAATTGTTTTAAAGGCGGCATCACCAAAAACAGTGTGAATGTGTTGCTCACTTTTAAACATCCTGTAAGCGTTGAACGGAGTTACAGAAAACCGGTAACTGCCGATAAAATCATCATGAGTATTGACAATGTAGATGATTTTATAAAAGACGTTGAAGCGGTTTAAAATTTGTCCTTGCTGTTGTTATGCTTCTTTTACCACCTAAAAATTGAGAAATAGGTACAGTTTTAATTTTTGGCT
>NZ_CALMAT010000016.1 GCF_937859865.1 uncultured Mucilaginibacter sp. | reverse complement strand
GCTTTAAATGCTTCAACAGGTTCTGGCAACCGCCCAACTTCGGCCATTGATGATTTTGTTTTGAATTGGACCGATACGCCAATTGGCACGCCTGCTTTGGATATTACGCCAACGGCCATCGCTTTTGCGGCACAAAACATCAATACCAGTTCTTCGGCACAAACTTATACTTTAACCGGTAGCAACCTTACGGGAAATGCAACGGTTACCACCAATGCACCTTTTAGCGTATCAAAAGACAACAGCAATTTTACCACTTCGGTTACTTATACGCCTGCTGAAATTTCGGCTGCAAAACCGGTTTATGTGCGCTTTAATCCCACAGCTTCCGGAACTTTTACCGGAACTGCTTTAAATGCCAGCACCAATGCCTTCAACAAAACCGTTACTTTAACCGGAACTGCCCAAGACCCAAACAACCTGGTTTATGGCTTTGATAATTGTACCGTAACTGCCGCGATTTCGGATGGCTGGACACAATACAGCGTAGTTGGTGCACAAAATTGGGCCTGTACCACTTTTGGGCGAGATCCAAATGCACCAAAAGGAACAGCCGCTTTCCCCAATGCCGTGCAAATAAACGGCTATGCCAACAGCACCAACAACATTAATGAAGATTGGCTGATCTCGCCTGCCCTGAACATGACAGGCTTTAATTATCCGCTGTTTTCATTTTGGAGCCGTACTGCTTTTAACGGTGCAAAATTGAAATTGCGCGTTTCCACCAATTATTTGGGAACTGGAAACCCGGCTTTGGCAACCTGGACGGATATTGATGCGCCTTTTCCAAACCAGGCCAGCGATACCTGGACACAAACCCAAAACGTTGACCTTTCTGCTTATAAACAAGCTGGCGTTTACGTGGCTTTTGTGTATTATTCTACCACCGAAGATGGCGCACGTTGGACTTTGGACGATATCAACCTGCTCAATTCGCCTACGCCTCCACCGCCTTCGGTTTATACCAGCACCAATAGTTTATCGTTCGGTTTCCAGGCACAAAACACTTCTTCCACCCAAAGTTTCAATACTTCTTTTAACAACCTTACCGGCAACGTTACGCTAAGTTCTGATAATGCGGCTTACACTTTATCAAAAGACGGAACAACTTTCGGCAGCACCATAAATTATACGGTAAACGAAGCATCGGGAACAACAAAACCAATACTTGTTAAATTTAACCCGACGGCTGCTTTGGCCAATTATACGGGCAATATCAGCATCGCCACCAACGGCGCAGGCAATATTACGGTTCCGCTTTCGGGCAATACTTATAACCCGAACAATACGTTGGAGGTGGTGAATTACAACATGGAATGGTTCGGAAGCACGCAGGCAGGCCTCGGCCCGAACGATAAAAACCAGCAGGAAGCCAACATGAAAACGATATTTGGCAACATCAAAGCCGATATTTTTGGTTTGCTGGAAGTGGTAGATACCAACCGTTTGCGCAACGTAGTAAACACTTTGCCGGGTTACAGCATGGTTGTTTCTGATTTTGGTTCTTATGCTGATAACTT
This sequence comes from uncultured Mucilaginibacter sp., assembly GCF_937859865.1. Lineage (GTDB taxonomy): Bacteria > Bacteroidota > Bacteroidia > Sphingobacteriales > Sphingobacteriaceae > Mucilaginibacter_A. The sequence continues at coordinate 5,018 of NZ_CALMAT010000016.1, read as the reverse complement.
GCAGGATCCGGACTATGCAGGCGCGCAAAAACTGGCTTTTGTTTATAAAACGGCCATGTTTCAAAACGTAAAAATTTCTGATTTGCTGCGTTGTACCGAAGCACAAAACTGTCCGGATTTCAATTATTGGTCAAGTGGGAGGTTTCCTTATTTGCTTGATGCTGATGTAATTTTAAACGGCGTAACCAAACATATTACTTTTGTGCTGATCCATGCCAAAGCAAACACCAGCCCAACTATAACGGCTTATCAAAGAAGGAAAAGCGGTGCCGATGATTTAAAAGCTGTTCTCGATGCCAATTATCCCGGTAAAAACTTTGTGGTTTTAGGCGATTTTAATGATGACCTCGACCAAACCATCACCGCAGGCATTACGCCGCCAACAACTTCTTACAGTTCTTTTATTGGCGATCCTTCCAATTATTTCCCGTTAACGCTGCCTTTGAGTTTGTCTGGCAAAAAATCAACGGTGAGTTATAACGATATGATTGACCAGGTGATTGTTTCCAAAGGGATGAACACTTTTTACATTAACGGAACGGCCGAAGTGTTGAGCAGCGTTGCGGGTTTGGTGGTCAATTACGGCAATACCACAACCGATCATTATCCGGTTTTAACGCGTTATGCTTTTGGCAATGTACCGCCGACTTTAAATGCAATTGCTGATCAAAACGTTTGTTATTCCAACAACTTGCAAAGTGTTGCGCTGGGCGGGATTACGGCTGGGCCGGAAAGCGGACAAACCACTACCCTTTCGGTTTCAACTTCCAATGCTGCGCTGATTGATCAGCTTTCCATTGTTCCCGGTGCCAACGGAACCGGAACAATTAATTATCACACCAGCAACAATACTTCGGGCGTTGCAACGATTACAGTTATAGTGAAAGATAACGGAGGAACAGCAAACGGTGGAAATGATACTTTTACCCAAACATTTAACATTAATGTAAATAGTTCGCCATACGTTTCCATCAGCAGTAACCAAAGTCCGAAAGTTTATAAAGGAACGATTGTCCGTTTAACTGCAACAGGCGGACAACAATATACTTGGACAAATGCCACGGATGTTATCAGCGGACAAAATACCGCTACGTTAGTGGTTTCCCCAAAAATAACGACTACTTATAAAGTAACGGCAACCAATGCTGCTGGATGTACAACCGATCAAACCATTACCGTAACCGTTAGTACCGATTTGAAACTGTTATTGAGCCAGATACTATCCGGAATCTTTTTTGAATACTTATTTGACAAGAACGATATTAAAATGTTGGCAAATAAGATCGTTTGTGTTGCAAACAATATCATCACCCCAAATGGCGACGGGAAAAATGATTATTGGGCAATCCAAAATATCAATAACTACCCAAACAACAAGGTGAAAATTTTTGATAAAAACGGGCGCATTATATTCAGTAAACAAGGTTATGCCAACGATTGGAACGGGACTTACAACAACAGCCCACTTTCGCAGGGAACGTATTATTATACGGTTGATTACGGCATCGGTTTAGCAGGCATGTTCCAAGGTTACATCACCATTATCAGAGACTAATTAATTTTTAATCAGAATAAAAAAACGACGTGTATTTAATAAAATTTTTATGCCATAAAAGAAGTGTTGGTGTTGCAACTTTCATCACGGCTTTCCTAACTTATGCTACCATTGATGTTGCTTTTGGCCAAACAGTGCCAGCAGCAACCCTTAATTTTGCTGCTCAAAGTGTCCATAAAAGTTCGGCTGCACAAACCTTTACAGTAAGGGGAAGCAAATTAACCGAGCCAGTTACCGTAAGCACGAATGCTCCTTTTAGCCTTTCAAAAGACAGCGTTAATTACACACCAACATTAACTTTTACAGTAGAAGAACTGGCATCCAACCAAACCGTTTATGTAAAATTTAAACCAACGGTGATTGGTAATTATGCCGACAGTGTTGCCAATACAAGCTCAGGTGCGGACAATAAAATTGTGGCTTTAAGCGGAACAGCAGTTGAATCTACCAACATGATGGATGGTAATAAGCTGGATGCCAACAACATCATCACGCCAAACGGCGACGGCAGGAACGATACCTGGGTAATCAAAAACATTGACCAATATCCAAACAACACGGTAAAAGTTTTTGACAAATCCAGAAACGTGATTTACAGCAAACAAGGTTATACCAACGATTGGAACGGAACTTATAACGATGCACCGCTGCCGCAAGGAACATATTATTATGTGGTTGACTTTGGCCCGGGTTCAGGCTTGTTATTTAAAGGTTTTATAACCATTGTCAGAGATTAATTTTCAATCAACAAAAAATGTATTCGACCAAATTTTTATGCCATAAAAGAAGCATTGCTGCCGCGGTCTTTCTCTCAATTGCCATCTTTCATCCAGCTGCCAAAGCACAGCTTAACCCATTGGCTACGCAATATTTTAATAACCAATACTTGTTTAACCCAGCCATGGCGGGCATTAACGATGGCCTGAACATCAACCTGAGCGTGCGTAAACAATGGAGCAGTATTCCCGGTTCGCCTTATACACAAGCTGTTTCTGCCGATTATTTGTTGAACCGTGCCGCTTTTGGCGTAAATATTTACAACGAGCAGTCGGGTTTGTTAAAATCAACCCGCGCTGTGGCCACTTATGCTTACCATATCCCCTTGGGGCAGGACAACCAAAAACTGAACTTTGGACTTTCGGCAGGTGTTTTAAGCCAGCGTATCCCTTACGACCAAGTGAACGGCGATCCGGGAGATTTATCGGTTGCAAGATACAATGACCGCAAAAGTTATGTAGATGGGGATTTCGGCGCATCTTACACCAGCAATAGTTGGAGTGTACAGGCCGCTTTGCCCAATTTAAAAAGTGTTTTTAACAACGATATTAATAACGGCACGGTAGACAGGGCTTTGTATTTTACTTCGATAAGTTACAAGTTTGGCTTTGGCGAAACTGCAAATATGTTTGCTTTGGAACCAAAAGTTTGCTTTCGCGGCGTAAAAGGTTACACCAATATTTTGGATGCCGGTGCCAATTTGATGCTGTTGGACAACCAGTTATCGTTGCAAGCGATGTACCATACTTCCAAAAGCAGCACCTTTGGTTTTGGTTTGAACAAAAACACATATTCCATACTTGCTTTTTACACCACCGAAACTTCTGCCTTAAACAATTATACCAATGGTAATTTTGAACTGACCTTGAGGCTGAAATTGTTTGATAAGTAGGATTAAAATCAACTAACTTAGAGTAACTATTGGTGCAATAGCGAAGAAAATTTATTGTTTCTTTTGATAAATTTTATTGAACAATATTTCAAACAAGCTCGTATAATAAAAATATTAAAGTTTTACGAATTACACATTTTGTAACTTGTATTAGTTTAATAATACAGCTTTTATTGTTAAATAAAAATGATATAAAATGAAAAAACTTTTGCCTTTTTTTATTGCTTTGCTAATGGTTAGTGCTTGTAAAAAAGTACAAATACTTCCAGTCACAGTCCCGGTAAAATTTACAGCTACAACTTATCAAACTTTAGGAAATTATGATGATGCCGGAAAGCCGCTATACTTAGCAACCAGTGATGTAATTTCCTCTACAAACAAACTTTGTTTAAATATCGCCTTCCTAATTTTAAACAGAATGATAGCTTTGCGGTTGATAGTTTTTACCCGATAAAAGAAGCATACAAACCATGGAAGTTTTTGAAACTTATTTAACCGGCACCGACGGACAGATTGAAGGTTTGGCAAGTACCGTAACTACGGCCGATCAAAGCAAACAATACCAATTTTCTTCTTTTGATAACTCTTTAACCATCACCATTGCAAAAGACGAACATGGCCATTGGAAAAGGATCAGTAGCACCGAACCTTATTTGTCTGGCTGGGTGGACGAACTGGGCGAGCAGATAGACCAGCGCATTACGCCAACCTATTAGTTTAATACAATCACTTCAACGGTTCCAGCAAGTATTGTAAACCGTTGATCCTGATTTCCAGCATAGTTTCCAGCAGAACGCCCAACGTTCCTTTCGGGAAACCTTGCTGTTTAAACCACAACAAATAATTTTCAGGCAAATTGCAAATTTTGGTGCCTTTGTATTTGCCAAAAGGCATTTCCATCGTAACCAATTGCGTTAAAGTTTTTGGGTCCATGCTGCCGCAAACCTAAAAACTATGTTTGATATTGTTGGATAATGTATGCGCCGACCAATAGCCGCTGGCTAATAATCTTCTGATTGTGTACAAAGGCTCAATAGTATCCCTTTTTTCCGATAATTGGAATGCCGCTATAAATCCGCGTTTCTTCAATTCAGGGATCGCCTGCCCGTTCCACAAACCAAAAGGATAAGCAAAATATTTAACTGGTTTGCCGGTAATTTCTTCCAGCTTTTTGGTTGGCTTGTCAATTTGTGTAACCCAATCTTCGCCCTGGTATTTCTTCACGTTATGGTGGTCCCAAGTATGGCTGGCAACTATGTTCCCTTCGTCGGATAGTGTTTTTACCTGCTCTTTGTTCATGTAGTGCGGTCTTCCCAAAGAAACCGTCATGATAAAGAACACGCCTTTAAAACCGTACTTTTTCATTTGCGGTTCGGCCAGCGTATATTGGTCTAAATCTGTATCATCAAATGTAAGCATGATGGGTTTTGCAGGAAGCGCCATTCCTTCGTTCAAATACTGGTACAACTGATCAGGCAAAATGGTATGGTAACCGCTGTCGGCCAGCATTTTCATTTGCTCGCGGAAATCGTTTTCCTGCACAATATAATCTTTGGCCGTTTTAGAATCGGTCGGTTTCCAGTTTCTAAGTTGGTGGTAACACAAAACCGGGATTTGCTTTCGGCCTAAAATGGTTGCTGCCGAAGCCACTTTTACCGTTTTTGGGTTGATGACCGGATCGGAAGCTTTTTTTGCCGGATAAATTTCTGCCTTCGTTGTCATAGCCGAAGTTTGGGATTGAAACTGGCAACTGCCCAGCATCAACATTGAAAAAATTCCAGGCAGGGCTAATAG
>NZ_CALMAT010000015.1:5602-8582 GCF_937859865.1 uncultured Mucilaginibacter sp. | reverse complement strand
AAGTTGTACTGGCAAAAAAAGAATTTGAACTCCTTTATCTGCTTGCCTCCAAACCGGGCAAAGTTTATACGCGGGAAGCGATTTTGAAAAATATCTGGGAAGATTCTGTCGTGGTAACCAACCGGACGATTGATGTCCACATCCGAAAACTGCGCGAAAAGCTGGGCGAAAATTACGTTTCTACCGTAAAAGGCGTGGGCTACAAATTTGAGTTGCTGTAAAACGGCGTAAATCTGCGATATTTGCCGCAGATGAAAATTCCTAAATTCCAGGATCTGATCTTATTTGAAAACGCAGATCTGATCATTGTAAACAAACCTCCTTTTTTAAGTTCTTTGGATGAAAGGGAAGGCGGCGATATCAACATGCTTCGTTTAGCCAAACAATATTGGCCCGATGCACAAGTTTGCCACCGTTTAGACAAAGAAACTTCCGGCGCCTTGGTGTTTGCCAAAAACCCGGAAGCTTACCGCGCTGTTTCCATGCAGTTTGAAAAAAGGCAGGTAAAAAAAGTATATCATGCTATAATTGATGGTACGCATGTTTTTGAAAACCTACTGGTTGATTTGCCCATTTTAAATGTAGGCAAAGGCAACGTAACTATCAGCAGGCAGGAAGGCAAACGCGCCGAAACCTGGTTTAATTCCCTCAAATATTTTAAACATTATACGTTGGTCGAATGCCGGCCGGTAACCGGAAGGATGCACCAAATCCGCATACATTTGGCTACGCAACGCGCTTCCATTGCCGGTGATGAAACGTACAAAGGCAAGCCGGTTTTATTGTCTGATTTGAAACGCAATTACCGTTTAGGCAAAGACCAGGAAGAACTGCCGGTTATGAAACGCTTTGCCTTACACGCTTTTGAAATTTCTTTAAAAATTAATGCGGAAGAGGAAATTACGGTCAATGCACCTTATCCCAAAGATTTTGAAACGTTGTTGAAACTGCTGGAAAAGTTTGATCAGTAACAAAATTAGCTACTAAAAAAATGCCGGTAAAAGAAGCATTGCACGTATTGCCAATGCTTTATAATGACGCTTTGCTGACTGCTTCATGACTTAATAAGAAAATATTTTGCCGCTTAATTTCGTTTAAGTATTGTACTAAATAAAATACAAAATCTTAACAGAATGTCAAATAATGTTTACAATTAAAAACATTAAGATATTCGTTGCGTTAAACAAATTAAGGTACATTTGATCTTTTTACATTAAAATTTTTAGCCCTGCCCGTTAATTTTTTTAAGCTAACAATTTAAAATCCCAGGCATTTACATTATGAGACAACTCAAAATATCCCAATCTATCACCAACCGCGAATCACAATCGCTGGATAAATATCTTACAGAAATTGGTAAAGTAGACTTGATCACAGCACAAGAAGAAGTTATTTTAACCCAAAAAATACGTGAAGGAGACCAAGCTGCTTTAGAACGATTGACCAAAGCAAATTTAAGGTTTGTTGTTTCTGTAGCAAAACAATATCAAAACCAAGGTTTAACTTTAGGAGATTTAATTAACGAAGGAAACTTAGGTTTGATTAAAGCGGCCAAACGTTTTGATGAAACCAAAGGCTTTAAATTTATTTCTTACGCTGTTTGGTGGATTCGCCAATCTATTTTATCTGCTGTTGCAGAACAATCACGTATCGTTCGTTTGCCTTTAAACCAAGTTGGTTCTTTAAGCAAAATTCGCAAAGCTTACTCTCGTTTAGAGCAGGAGTTTGAGCGCGAACCAACACCGGAAGAACTGGCTGTTGATTTGGAAACTACGGAAGAACGCATTTCTGATTCGTTAAATAATTCTGGCCGCCACGTTTCGATGGATGCGCCGTTTATTCAGGGAGAAGAAAACACATTATTGGATGTGTTGCAACACGGTGATCCGGCTACGGATTACAGCATGATCCAGGAATCACTTTCGATGGAAGTAATGCGTTCCCTGTCTTCTTTGCCGGAACGCGACCGTGAAGTGATCATCCTGTTTTTTGGTTTAGGCTCTGGAACACCGCAATCTTTGGAAGAAATTGGCGAACGTTTTATGATTACCCGCGAACGTGTCCGTCAGTTGAAAGATAAAGCGTTGCAGCGTTTGCGCCATACTTCACGCAACAACGTTTTAGAATCTTATTTATAATCCGATACTCTTTTTATCAACCTAAAATTATTATTACATGGCCGAACAGGAAAAAAAAGCAGGTTCAAAAATTGTTGGCATCAGCCTCATCTTATTAATACTGCTTGTTTTGGCGGTGATCGTAATGTGGGTAACCAAGTAAGTTTTTGAAATTTTTCAAATGCGCCCGAACCAATAAAATGGTTCGGGCGTTTTTGTTTATTGACACTAATTTTATACCGGTAAAAGAAGCATCGGGTTTTTTAGTGAAAACATTCTTACTTCAATCAAAACCAATATTTGCACATATTTATATATTTGAAACATGGAACATTTAATTGCGCCTTCTCTTTTGGCGGCTGATTTTGCCAACCTGCAACGCGATGTGGAAATGCTGAACCGAAGCGAGGCCGACTGGCTGCATTTTGATGTGATGGACGGTGTTTTTGTGCCGAATATCTCTTTTGGTTTTCCGGTTTTAAAAGCCATCAAACCCATTGCAACCAAACCAATTGATGTGCATTTGATGATCGTTAACCCGGACCAATACATCGAACAATTTGCAAAAGACGGCGCAGCAAATATTACCGTCCATCTCGAAGCTTGCACGCATTTAAACCGCACCATTCAACTCATCAAAAGCGCAGGTTGTACGGCTGGCGTTGCGCTAAACCCGCATTCGCCAGTTGGCTTGCTGGAAGATTTGATTACTGATTTAGATTTGGTGTTAATCATGTCTGTCAATCCAGGTTTTGGCGGGCAAAAATTTATCCCCAATACTTACAAAAAATTGTACGATTTGAAAGCGTTGGCCCGAAACAGAAACCCACATTTAAAAATAGAGGTTGATGGTGGTGTTGGAG
>NZ_CALMAT010000015.1:5165-5592 GCF_937859865.1 uncultured Mucilaginibacter sp. | reverse complement strand
GAAAACTGTAAAGAATTGTTAGAAGCCGGTGCCAATGTTTTGGTTGCCGGAAATTCGGTTTTTTCGTCAGATGATCCTTTGCTGGCCATCCAAAAATTAAAACATCCCTAAAAGAAGTATTCAATTGCTGATTGAATTAAAAACAAAAACGACGTTTAGTTAAATTATTTATAAATAACTGACTGTTAACAAAGTCAAATTTTATAAATTCGCACACGCCGGTCATCACTGTTGTTTCTTTTTTTTCCGGCCTAATTAAATAAAAAACATGAAGCATAATTTTGGTGCAGGTCCGGGTATTTTACCGCACGAAGTACTTAAACAAGCCGCCGAAGCGGTAATTGATTTTAACGGAATTGGTTTATCTATCTTAGAAATTTCGCACCGCTCGCCAGAGTTTGAAGCGGTGATGAACGAAGCCGTAAGC
>NZ_CALMAT010000015.1:0-5155 GCF_937859865.1 uncultured Mucilaginibacter sp. | reverse complement strand
GTTTGCAATTTGCCATGGTGCCTTATAATTTGCTGCCACAAGGTAAAACTGCCGCGTATTTAGAAACCGGTGTTTGGGCAAACAAAGCGATAAAAGAAGCCAAAATTTTCGGAACGCCGGTGGTAGTTGCTACCGATAAAGAGAACAACTTTAAGCAAATCCCGAAAAATTATACTATCCCAGAAGATGCGGCTTATTTCCATGTAACTTCCAACAATACCATTTACGGCACACAACTGCACCAGTTTCCAAAATCGCCGGTTCCGATGGTTGCCGATATGTCTTCTGATATTTTCAGCAGAGAAATTAATGTGGCCGATTTTGGTTTGATTTATGCCGGCGCACAAAAAAATATGGGTCCGGCAGGCGCAACGGTTGTGATTGTGAAAGATGAAATTTTGGGAAAAGCGGAACGTGCAATTCCTTCGATGTTAAATTACCAATTGCATATTGAAAATGGTTCGATGTACAATACGCCGCCGGTTTTTGCCATTTATGTTTCGATGTTAACCTTACGTTGGATCAAAGCAAACGGAGGCGTAGCTGCAATTGCCAAAGCAAACGAAGCCAAAGCAAAAGCAATTTATCAGGAAATCGACAGAAACCCTTTATTTAAAGGCGTTTGTGCCGTAGAAGACCGTTCGGTTATGAACGTTTGCTTTGTGATGGAGAAGCCAGAATTGGAGAAACCTTTTTTAAAGTTTGCTGAAGAACGCGATTTGGTTGGCATCAAAGGCCACAGAAGTGCGGGCGGTTTCCGGGCTTCCATTTACAATGCTTTGCCCATTACCAGCATCCATGCTTTGGTTGATGCTATGCAGGAATTCGCCGAAAAGAATAAATAACAAATTTGGCCTGTTTAAAATTTACTTGTTAAGGTTTAGATGCTTCTTTTACCCTATAAAAATTGGTGTTTGTATCAACCTAAACAAAACCCAATTCCACATCAATTTTTATAGGGTAAAAGAAGCATTAAGGTTTTTTCTTGTATAAATTTAAACAGCCTTATCATCCTTCAACACAAAAATAAATGATCAGGATATTAGCAAACGACGGGATTGACCCAGCCGGAAAAGCACTTTTAGAAAGCGTAGGTTTTTATGTAGAAACCGAGCATGTTCCGCAAGAACAATTAGCCGAACAATTACAAAATTTTGATGCGATCACGGTAAGAAGTGCCACAAAAGTCCGCCAAGCTTTAATTGATGCTTGCCCGAATTTAAAACTGATTGGCCGTGGCGGCGTTGGCATGGACAACATTGATGTTGAATATGCCCGCGAAAAGGGCGTTGCCGTTATAAACACGCCTGCATCGTCTTCGCTTTCTGTGGCCGAACTGGTTTTTGCACACCTTTTTACCGGCATCCGTTTTTTGGAGGACAGCAACCGAAAAATGCCTTTAGAAGGTAACACCAAATTTAATGAGCTAAAAAAAGCATACGCAAAAGGCATCGAGCTGCGCGGAAAAACAATCGGTATTTTAGGTTTCGGCCGGATTGGCCGCGAAGTTGCCAAAATAGCGATTGGCTTGGGCATGAAAGTATTAGCTTATGATTTATATCCTTTTAATAACGAATTAGCCATCGAATTAGGCGATGGACAATTGGTAAAAGTATCGGTAAAAGAAGCATCCAAAGAAGAATTGATTGCGCAAAGCGATTTCATCAGCTTGCATGTTCCTTTCAGCCCGGAACCAGTTTTGGGTGCAGCAGAATTTGCGGCTATGAAAAAAGGCGCAGCCGTAGTGAATGCCTCGCGCGGTGGAACGATTGACGAAGCTGCGTTGCTGGAAGCTTTAAACAGCGGAAAACTGGCTTTTGCTGGATTGGATGTTTTTAATAACGAACCAACGCCACGTGTGGATATTTTAACCCACCCTAAAATTTCTTTGACACCTCACATTGGCGCTTCTACCAACGAAGCGCAGGAAAGAATCGGCGTGGAGTTGGCTACTTTAATTATGCAGCATTTTAGTAAATCTTAATTGAATTTATAGTTGAGCTTTATATAAATTATGTTAAACGTAAGGGCTTATATCAAATTGTATCAGGGAAATTTATACCGTAAAACCCCTTTTGCCAGCGGTTATAAGCCTTCTTTTAACTTCGTTGCCAATATGAAAAAAACCGGTAAAATAACGCTTATTGGTAAAGAAGAATTTATTCCCGGCGAAGAAGGAGAAGTAGAGATTACTTTTTTGGACAAAGATTACTTGGGTAACGATTTTGGCAGCGGTAAAAAATTCACCTTTAGTGAAGGTACGCACATTTTAGGTGAGGGAAGGATTTTGAAAGTTATAAACTAATAAAGGAGCACATTCAAATCCTTTTCAATCATGAACAACCAGAAAAAAGGCTTGCAAAAATATATTTTTGCAAGCCTTTTTTTATTTAAAAATATTGAAAGCGCCGGTAACGTAAAGCGAATCTGTTGGGTGAAGGGCATCATCGTAAACGTAATAACTAAAGCTGCCAACAGCGGTATTGGTTTTTTCATCCAGTTTGGTAACCGAAAATTTATTGCTTCCGGAGATGTTGAAAGACGTGTAAGTTTTTTTGTTGACAATCACTTGCGAACCATCAAAAACGTAAATGTTATTGCCAACAGAATCTGAATGAAAAGTAACCGAATAAAGCGCACGGTTTGTTGTGCTTCCGTTGTCCCCGGCAATTAAATAGGTCCTGAAATTTGGCAAAGTCGTTCCGCCTGTTACCACATTAAAAATTATCGTTCCCGGCTTAGTATTGGTAATATCGCTCTGGGTGTTGTTTATTTTCAGGTTGATCATGCTTTTGTCAGATACCGTAGCAGGTACATAAGTAGTATACGTGCCCAAAGGCTTTAAAATCGGCATTTCTTCTGTACATGAATGCAAAAAAATACTGCCTAAAAGAAGCATTGCAGGCGCAAAAAGTGCCTTACGAAAAATAAAAGGTTTAATCATGAAACAAGTTTTTAGTAAACACAAAAAGTATTTACAACTCGTATGCAACGCCTTTTTTTGCGGCCGTTACTCGGTAACCGTCTTCGGCTAAAGTATCGGCCAATGCCTGCATACTGGTTGTTTCCCCGTGTACGAGAAAAACTTGTTTAAGTTTTGCCGAATTTATCTGTTTAACGGTATTTACCAAATCTTCATGGTCGCCATGCGCACTAAACAAATCCGTTTGTTTGATGGTGGCATAAACAGCCAAGTCGCGGTCTTTGATATGCACAATCGGATCTCCGCGCAGCAAACGGAAACCTAAAGTGCCTTTGGCACAATAACCAATAAACAAAATGGTGCAATAATAATTTTGGATATTGTTAAAAAGATGGTCCTGAATCCTTCCGCCTTCCAGCATTCCGGCAGAAGAAATGATGATGCAAGGTTCAAAATAGTTGGAAACCTGTCGGCTGTCTTTTAAATTTTCGACATAAACCAAGTTGTCAAATTCAAACTCGTCGCCGGATTTTCGATAAAAATCCTGCGATTCTTCACTCAATAAATCGTGGTGTTTCCTAAAAATTCCGGTCGAAGAATTGGCCATCGGGCTATCTACAAAAACCTTGACCGGCGGCAACAAACCTTTCGAAAAGATTTTATTCAGCGAGAAAACCAAAGCTTGTGTACGGCCGATGCTAAAAGCCGGAATAATCAACCGGCCTGCTTCTTTTACACAACATTTTTCGATGGTTTCGATTAGCACTTCTTCCACGGTTTTTCCTTTTGAATGGTTGCGGCCGCCATAAGTAGATTCGGAAACTAAATAATCCGAAGGCGGAAGCGGCTGCGGATCGGATAATGTTGGATAATTTTTCCTGCCGATATCGCCCGTAAACGTAATCGTTTTTTCCTCTCCGTTATCATTAATCTTTAAAACCGCCGCCGCTGCACCAAGCAAATGCCCAACCGGAACAAAAGTAACTTCGATATCATTGTTGATACGGAAAGCTTTGTTAAAACCGATGGTTACAAAGCGGTCAACCGTATCAACCACGTGCTTTTGCAGGTATAAAGGTTGGATCGTTCGGCTGCCGTCGCGCCTTTTATGGCCGCGGTGCTTTCTGCTTTTTTGCGATTTCTGCATAAAAATACTCACCGAATCTATCAGCAGCAATTCTGCCAGTTCTGCAGTTGGCGGCGTGCATAAAATTTGTCCTTCAAAACCCATCCGAACCAAAGTTGGCAAATTTCCCGAATGGTCAATGTGTGCATGTGTGAGGATCACTAAATCAATTTCGCTTGGGCTAAAAGGGAAATCTTCGTTCAGTTGTATGTTGTGGTCGCGCTCGTAATCCAAGCCGCAATCAATCAATATCTTATAGTTATTTGCTGTAGTCAGCAGGTGCATGCTGCCTGTAACCTGTTCGGCAGCACCCCAAATTGTTAATTTCATTTATTCTCTTTCTGCGTATCAAAACGCTAATTTTTTATGGGTAAAAGAAGCATCCTGATTCTTCAGGAACTTAAACTTCAAATTGTAACCGGCTAAGATAACGATAAAGTCCGCCTTCGTTCATCACCAATTCATCATGTGTGCCGCTTTCTATCACTTTCCCTTTTTCCAAAACGATGATTTGGTCTGCTTCGCGGATGGTAGAAAGGCGATGGGCAATGATGATGGAAGTGCGGTTTTTCATCAGTTCTTCCAGTGCTTCCTGCACCAAACGTTCTGATTCTGAGTCTAATGAAGAAGTGGCTTCATCCAAAATCAGGATAGCCGGGTTTTTAAGCAAAGCACGGGCAATGGCAATACGCTGCCGTTGGCCGCCGGATAATTTAACGCCGCGCTCGCCCACCAAAGTATCATAACCTTCGGGAAAAGAAGTGATAAACTGGTGCGCATTGGCCCGTTGGGCAGCCTGCAACACTTCTGCTTCTGTTGCATTTAACCTGCCGTAAGCAATGTTTTCCCGAATCGTTCCGCCAAAAAGCAAAACATCTTGCGGAACAATGGCAACCTGGTTACGAATATCGGTCAATGAATAGGAGGAAGCCGGTTTCCCGTCAAACAAAATTTCGCCGTTTTGCGGATGGTAAAATTGCAAAATTAAACCGGCAATGGTTGATTTTCCTGCGCCGCTTGGCCCAACGATCGCTACTTTTTCGCCCGAACGCGCATGGAACGATACTTCTTTTAGCACCATAATTTCAGTGCGCGAAGGATAAGCG
>NZ_CALMAT010000014.1 GCF_937859865.1 uncultured Mucilaginibacter sp. | reverse complement strand
TTCTGTCCGCAAAAAAGGCGAAACGAAGTACGGAACGCGTTGCGAGGTAAAAAATCTTAACTCCATCAAAAATGTGCAAAAAGCGATTGAGTTTGAAGCAGCCCGACAAATTGAACTGCTGGAGCGCGGCGAAAAGATTGAGCAAAACACGTTGAATTTTGATGCGGATACCGGTACAACTTCTGTTTTGCGCAGCAAAGAAATGGCAAATGATTACCGCTATTTCCCGGAACCGGATTTGTCGCCCGTCGTTTTAACAGAAGCTTACATTGAAGAAATCCGTAAAAACCTGCCTGCGTTACCGGAAGAATTATACGAGAAATACACGCAACAATTGGGTTTAAGCGATTACGAAGCTTCCGTTTTAACCGCTGACCACGAACTGGTGAATTATTTTGAGGAATTGATCAAAGAAACCACCAATTATAAAGCGGCGGCGCATTGGATGATGGGCAGCATCAAATCTTATTTAAACACGCATACTGTTTTTATCGGCAATTTTTTGGTGAAGCCGAAAACAATTGCGGAAGTGATTAAATTGGTTGATGAAGGCAAGATCAGCATTACGGTGGCCGCGCACCAGCTTTTTCAGGAACTGGTTCGCCATCCCAAAAAAACAGCCATGGAAACTGCTGCGGCTTTAAACCTGTTTATTGACCGGAACGAAGAAAAATTAGATTTGATCATTGACCAGGTTTTGCAATTGCACCCACAAAAAGTATCAGAATATAAAAAAGGCAAAAAAGGGATTTTGGGCATGTTTATGGGCGAAGTGATGAAGCTATCCAAAGGAAAAATAGACCCGAAAACAGCAAACCGCGTCTTGGCAGAAAAATTAGAAAAATAAAAAATGAGAAAAATCATAGTTCCGGCACTTGCAGCTTTGGCCTTTTTAACTGCTTGTTCTGATAAAAATTCGTTTAAGATTGAAGGGCAAATTGAACATCCGGCACAGCAAAAAGTGTTTTTGCTGGAAGCAGATTCGACCAACGTTCGCGTAATTGATTCGGTACAATTAAGCGAGCAGAACAAATTTGTCTTTAAAAAATCCACGTCATTTGCCAACCTGTACAAAATCAAAAACGGCGACCAGGAGTTTGATTTGATTGCCGAAAACGGAAACGATATTGATTTTAAAACTGATTTGGCTGATCCAAACCATAATTACACGGTTAGCGGATCGGAAGATTCTGAAAAAATTAAAGAATACAACCGCATCAGCAATATTTATACGGCTAAAAACACTAAGTTGGCCAATCAATACCAGGCCGAAGCAGGCGCAAAAGGCATAAACCAGGATTCGGTTCTAAAAAAATACCTACCCAGTTTTGAAAAGAATATGGCTGATCTCTCTACAGAAATCTTAAATTTTGTGGATAAGAACAAAAATTCATTGGCCGGTTTTTATGCCGCCATGGCTTTAGACCAGATGAAATATGAAAAAGAATTAG
>NZ_CALMAT010000013.1 GCF_937859865.1 uncultured Mucilaginibacter sp. | reverse complement strand
GGCCACCGATCATAATGATATATTTTTCATTAGGATAATTACCCGTGTATATATTAATAATATTTCTAAATAATTAATATTGTTAATATATTTACTGCTCAAAAATAAATATCGGGACAATATGGGCAATATAAAGTTAAAGAAAAGGCTTAAAATGCTTCGCCATAACAATGGCTGGAGCATTTTAAGCCTTTGATTATGGTTTGGCAATTGTCATTACACGAGCAAACTACCGCCATCAACCACTACTATCTGGCCGGTTGTAAAACTGCCACGCATTAAGTATAGATAAGCTTCTGCAAGATCGTTTGGATGGCCGACCCTACCGGTTAACAAGTTGCTTCCAACTTGCTTAAAATAAACCTCTTTTTCTGCCTCAGGCATGCTTGATAACAGGTTGGTCCGGACAGTTCCAGCACATACCGCGTTAACTCTTATCGGTGCTAGTTCAACAGCAAGTGCGCGGGTCAGTCCATCAATAGCACTCGCCATTCCTGCGATCACCACTGTTCCTTTTCTCGGCTTTTTTCCGAGTGCGCCAGTTGTCAAAGTAATGGAACCGCCCTTTCTTATAAACCGAGCAGCATGCTTTGCCGCCATAATTGCTCCCCAAAAGCGCAGATTAATAGATTTTTTTGCCACTTCGATGTTTAATCCCGATAATTCGCTAAACTCCAATGCATCACCTGCTGTAAATACAAGGTGATCGAATTCTCCTGTATTTTTAAAAAGCTCCGCTATTTGAATTTCGTCTCCAAGATCAGCCGCGAAACCTTTACTTTCTGCTGACAGCATACTTAAAGCTTCTTCCACCTTTTTCTGGTTGCTAGATACCACGGTAACCAGTGCGCCTTCATTGGCTGCTGCAATTGCGGTGGCTAGACCAATACCTGATGTACCACCCAAAACAACGACTTTTTTACCGCCCAAACTGTTTTCTCTATTAGTTCCCATGTTGTTAACTATTTTAATTACTATAGGCAACAAAATTATCGTACAATTACTATACTATCACTATTCGTTACCCATAGGAAAGTAACTATATCTATGGAAAAATTAAAAGGTAAATCCGAACCTATCGTTGACCGGCAATTAGCGCTAAAAGATGCTATCGAGTTGTTAAGCGGTAAATGGAAGATTGTCATTCTTCGAAGTTTATATCTTCATGGGACCATGCGATTTAAAGATGTATTGGGAACTTCGGAAGGCATAACACCAAAAGTACTTTCAAAGGAATTGCAGCAGTTAGAAGAGAATTTGCTGATTACACGAACTGTTAACAATACAAAACCTGTTACAGTATCGTATGCTCTTACTGAACACGCCGGTGAAACACTCCCGGTCATCAATGCTTTAATTGTGTTTGGGCTGACACACAGAGAAAAGATAAAGTCCAAATAAGCTTTATACCAATCGATAAAGAGGTTTGACTTCGCTTTTGACAAAATCTTAAAGACTACATCATTTTTTTCCTTTGATTATTCGGGTAGTTGTAGAGAGGTTGCCATTTGTTTAAAGTGAAATTATAATTTTGTATACTTCACTTAATTAAGAAGTGAAGCCTTATCATATGTCAATTTAAGTTAAATAGCATCGTTTATATATTCATTATTATACCGCTGTTTTTTAATAAAGATCGTTTTTATTTCTTCTTGTCCGATAATTATCTTTATGCTAAGTAGCGAATAAATACTTTTCTTACCCAAAACTACTATTTTTAATACTGCCTGTCCAAAAGCGAACACTTGTTGTATCGAAACCAGACAATTAAAAGATTTAAAAGCAGTAATCGATTGATCTTCAACTACCTTTAACGTAGGCATATTCTTTGTCCTCATTTTATTGAGAGTTAGCTTTATAAGCTTCACTTACCAGTTTTATTAATATTATCAATTATGATTAAAAGCTATTTAAAGGTCGCATGGCGAAATTTATGGAGAAATAAATCCTTTTCGGCTATCAACATATTTGGACTGGCCTTGGGAATGGCTTTTAGCTTGCTTATTTTCTTGTGGATACAAAATGAATTAAGCGTTGATGCTTATCATCAGAATGGGGCGCGTTTATATCAGGTGTATGAGCGTGAATATTACGATCATACAGTAACAGGGGATTATGATACACCAGCACCATTAGCAGAGGAACTCAAAAAAGTTTTGCCGGAAGTAGAATATGCTGCCACGCTGGAAGAAGACAACAGGATAAATACCTTTAAGGTCGGAAACAAACTCCTTAAAATGGAAGGCACGGCTGCTAAACCGGATTTGTTTAAAATGTTTAGTTTCCCTTTGTTACAGGGAAGTGTAGAAAAAGCACTTAGTTCTCCTGCAAGCATTGCCATTTCCAGAAAAATGGCCGGGCTGTTTTTTGGAAGCCCGCAGGCAGCTATGGGCAAAACTATTCGTTATAAAAACCAAATAGACTTTACTGTGTCGGCCGTCTTTGAAAACATTCCTGAAAACACTTCCCGGAAATTTGATTAATTAACTCAAGTTGTCAGTTAGGTATTATTTTATCAAGGGTAAAAGCAAACACGAATAATGTAATTTTCAACAACCATCCTTTGAAAGTTACGGCATGAAGTTTTCTGAGAAACAAGCCTTTGATCTCACTGATGGTTGTTTCGATCCGTTTACGCATATATTCTTTTATAAAGGCAGCACTTACGCTATCTGTTCTTTTGGCATTTGATTTCCGGTGTACTTTCAAAGCAATCAGATCGGTTTCCATAAGCTGGTCCTCGATTTCGTAATTGGTATAAGCCGAATCGGCAAACACCTCGCTTTCGGCAGGCAGTTCCATTGGCAGCTTCTTTAAGGCCTGTGAATCATGTTCACTGCCCGGAACAAAACCAAACTCTACCGGAATACCATCTTTGGTAACCAGCAACTGTACTTTTACCCCATAAAAATAACGGCGCATACTGGTTTGCTTGCCATGCCACTGCTTGCCGTGTAATATTTTAGAATTCGCGATTCGAATATTATCGCAAACTGCTACCGGAAACGAATCGAGTACATAGCTCATCTCACAACTGATATACTTGAAATAATAACTGATCTGCATGAAAAGACTGTAAATCAGTTCTGCAATCCGATGTAACCTGCGGTTGAAACGGCTCTTGTCCAGCATGCCCGGTATCATTCCGGTCATTTTCATAAACTGCCTTGCCTTATCCTGATGCCCGCCAAAATACAACGACGATACAACTGCTGTTGTAATGATCTCGCTATCGCTGACCCGCCTCCGGCTGTCTTCATAATGTTTACTTGTTTTTAGTAAATCATCTATAAAACAAAATATTCCTATAATTTTATCCTTGGTAAGCATCATCATCGGTTCTTTAGTTGTGGTAAACCAAAGTTCCCTTTTTTGATGCTTACTCATTTACCATTTTATCTGGCAACTTGAGTTATTTAATCAACTGGGAAGCTTTTGCCCAGGACCATCCTTGGACAAATACATGGATGGCAAGAGGGCCTTTAACATTTATTATGCTGAGAGCTGGCGCTGATCCATTACTAACTGAAAAAAGATTACCCACTTTCTGGATACTTACATTAGGGAACAAAGTGCAGCTTACCGGATCCAGCTTGGTCTGCAAAAGTTTAGTGAGGGATACCTGCATGCTAATTTCATTAATGGCAAGACCAGCGGAGGCAGGATAGAGTATGTTCATCTGTTTAGCTTAGTAGCTGTATTTATTTTGCTGATTGCCTGTATCAATTTTATGAATCTCACTACTGCCCGTTCTGTTAAAAGGGCCAGGGAAATAGGTATCCGAAAAGCGGTAGGTGCTATGAGGGGCGTCCTGATCCGGCAGTTTATTGGTGAGGCAGTTTTGCTCGCTGCATTCTCCATGATAGTTGCTATTTTACTGGTGATCCTTCTGCTTCCAGCATTTAACCAGGTAACACAAAAACAAATTCAGCTTCCTTTCGTGGAAATGGGTTTTTGGTTGAAACTAATGGTATTTACAGTAATCATTGGAGTCGTTTCCGGAAGTTATCCCGCCCTTTATCTGTCTTCTTTTAACCCTGTTACAGTTTTAAAAGGCACGGCGAAATTAAGTACCGGTTCTGTGTGGTTTCGTAAAGGGTTGGTTGTTTTCCAGTTCGTACTTTCTGTCATGCTGATTATTGGAACAATGGTAGTATCAAGGCAGGTTGGTTTCTTACAGCATCAAAATTTGGGTTATGACCGCGAGAATCTCATCGATATACCATTTGAAGGAGCTTTAGGTTCCAGGTATGAGGTATTCAAAACGGAAGCATCAAAAATACTGGGCGTACAAGCGGTTACCCATGCTGATAATAATCCAACTAATAATGACAATAATACCAATGCCGTGGAGTGGAGTGGCAAAGAACCGGGCGTTAAAGTTCAGTTTGCACAAACGGGCGTAGGATATGATTTTGTTTCGACCATGAAGCTAAAGTTGCAGGAAGGAAGAGATTTTTCTAAAAACTTTGGTACAGATTCTACTGCTTATCTAATTAATGAAACGGCAGCCAAAACGATGGGATATAAGGAACCTATAGGAAAACCGTTAATAGTTAACGGGCAAATAGGTCATATTGTAGGTGTGCTAAAAGACTTTCATTTTGAATCCCTGCACCAACAAATACAACCACTATTTATTCAGTTAACAGATGGAGGCAGTCATATTTTAATCAGAACCAAGCCAGGTCAGACTAAACAGGCTTTAACTGGATTGGAGCAGTTATGCAGGGAGCTAAATCCAGATTTTCCATTTAGCTATCAGTTTCTGGATGAGGAGTATCAGCGCTTATATACATCTGAACAGGTCGTAGGAAAGTTATCCAATGTTTTTGCGCTAATGGCTATTTTTATTTCCTGCTTGGGATTACTTGGGCTTGCTATGTTTACAGCCGAACAAAGAGTGAAAGAAATCAGTATCCGGAAAATACTGGGTGCAAGTGCAGGATCTATTTTCACCCTGTTGTCTTCTGAATTTCTGGTTCTTGTCATTATTGCCTTTATGATTGCCTCTCCTTTGAGCTGGTACGCAATGAATAAATGGTTAGACGGCTTTGCTTATCGTACCGATGTGAAGTGGTGGATGTTTGCCCTGTCAGCTTTAATTGTCCTCACAATTACGCTGTTAACGGTAAGTTTTCAGGCTGTTAAAGCTGCTTTAGCTAACCCGGTAAAAAGTTTAAAAGCTGAATAGGATTTTGGTTACTATAATCAGACCTGTTTTCTTTACCGTCTTACCAATTATCTATAAGCAATCCGATAACTATCTTTAAGAATACAGTAACGGCAGTTTATATTCTTCTAATACGATTCCTTATTACAGAAAAACGAAGGAACTCATGTAAAGCGGCCCTCGCCTATTGAAAGTACATTTTTTATTCTTAAACTGTTACGTTTAACTATGACACATATCTAATTACAATAAACTAAGTTTTGTGTAGGTTTAAATGTAACGCTTAATGCTCTTTAGACTTAGGTGTTTTATCCTGTTCATTAAAATAACTGCCGACTAGAACACAACGCTTCAAGAATAATTACATAGCAAGAGTTAATGCTTTGGTTACATAAGCAAGAAGTTCGACCATATGGAAAGGTGAGAAATAACTCGCGAATAGCGTTATCAAGAATAATTTTAAAATTTAATAAGGATGGAACTATGAAAACAAAGCTCTAAATCTTCTTTCAATACTGTCCGGATCAGAAACGCGTGCTCGAAGCACAGGCAGACCTTCTTGGAACAAAGTTCGTATTCAACTACTACGCCAGCTTTGTTACGGCACAAATGGACAATATGCTCGCGGCAAATACGCCAATCTCCAGTAAGCTTTCAACAATCCAAGAGGAAGCAGAAGTGACTAAACAAGCTATCGATCTTTTTTATACACTTGGTGAGTCTGATTTTAATAATTCCGATCACCCCTCGCGGCTTTAGCGCCTGAGCGCAGTGTCTGCGGGACTTACCGCCGGGCTTGTTGATATTTTTAATTATTATATCGTTAAATATCAGAACCTTTCCCCCCAGGAAAAGGAACAATGGGAATACTGGAAATTTTCTGTTGCTATAAACGCGTTGGTTCCGGTACTTTACATGGATAGCGGTGAAAAAGGGGTGTTTAACTGGAGTATGGCTTTGGCTAAAACCATTGTTGGATATAACCGCGAAGCAGCCGGAGATGTTGTCCTTATGAGTAAGGAAACACATCGGAAATTTTCAAATGTTCCAGAATTTATCACATTTGACTACAAATTGAAAAACACAGGGAACAGGGTTATTAAAGCAACTGTAGAGTTTCGTATCGATTCTGTCACGGATGATTCTAAGAACGTTAAACTGGAAGCCGCAAAATTTTTAACCAAGGTCATTCAGCCAAATGAGATTAGTACATTTGCCGATACCCTTTTCTTTGCATTACCACCCGGTAGTTTTTCAACACTTCAACTTAAATTTGCAGCACTAAGCGACCCCAAAGCGAAATTCGCATTTGATTACGTCAGCGGCAGCGATATACAGGTAGAGGATTTTCTTAATCATCATGATGCGCTTGGCCTTGATTCGCTTACGATGGAATCATTCTTAAGCTATCTGGAGTACTTACGTTCTAACCTGATCAGACATAACTATAACAAACTGATATGTGGACCCGAAAGATATGTTAACTCCTCAAATTACGAAAAATATGATTTTCCGGTTATTATGTTAGCAGATTCGCTCATGGATGCCAGCTTGCAAAAAAGTGTAAATGGCGATCAAAAAGATCAGCTTACTTTAAGGATAATTGAAAGTAAAGATTATAAATCGGCGTCTGCAACATACCAGCAGGTGGTTAAGTTAATGAGGGATTCTTATGGCAAGTCTTATGTGATCAGCGAAGACAAAGACGACCAGTCCTTTACCACATTCTTTAAAAGCCCGGATCACAAAACAACAATGATGCTATCATTTTATTTCCGCAACCCTCAGAGCGATTACGGGCTCAATAATACAAATGATGTTGGCATATCAATTTTTAATCATTAGGGGCGCTTCCGTCAGAATACAGAGCTATATCTTTAATTTTCTTTAAGGAAGCGTAGACGATTCACTTGCACAAGTCTTCTCAGAAATAGTTTGAGATTTGTTAAGTATCGGCCATATAAAATTTTAGCCAGAGGCATAATCGAACTAATTACAAATACGTAACAAAAACCATGGTGCGTAAGTTAATAGAATTGTATACGATCTCATAAAAGTGAGAGCAGCCAACCTCTTCAATCATATAGAGAATGGTTCGAGAACTGCACATTTAGATACACCCAACTGGGTTCGAACCTTCAGTCAAATAGTAGTAAAGAGTTACAAATCTATCACGGAAAGGTTCGAGTTTAGCCCTATTTTTGCTTGCTATCGAAGTTAAACCAAATAATACTTACACCGCAAGTTGTAAGATGCTAAAAAATTAAATAAGCTGAGAGATCAACAGTTGTTATAACCGACAAGTAGAATTTTATTTATATTGAAGTATTGAGAGAAAACAAAAAAATAGTAAGTTATAAGAGTGGTCGCTTTAAAAAAACTCAAAGTTTTAAGTGAAAATCAGCCAGTATTAAGCCTTACTTACCTATCTTTCAATAATAGAAACCTGTTTTTGACTAAACCCTCATCTATATGAGCGTCACCTACTTTAAACCCCGCGACCGTTTTGATTTCGCAAAAGATACGCTGGATATCGGCAACCCGGTAAGTTGGGACAGGGCGCATTTTTTAAAGCACTTTTTTAAAAGGGTGTTTGCGATAACAGATGACCAGATTGAAGCATTTTACCAACGCCACCTGGCATATTACTTGGAGAAACATAAAACTGGAACGGAAGAAGCTTTCTTCCGGTATTTCTGGGGCCTGATCGAAAGGCAGCTAAACGTACTTTTACGAAAAGATGTGTACGACAAGGATCATTTGCGAAACGAGCGCGAGATTGACAGGCTACAAAAGTTTACACAGTTGCTCATTTCTTTTGACCAGTGGCATATCCATAAAGCAAACAACGCGGTGATTGCCGGGCAGGAAACAGAAATCCATGTCCTGAAAGCGCAGGTAGAGCAGCTCAAAGTAGCGCTAAAGAAAGCAACTGCGCTGGAAACGCCCGACTATATCAATATTGCTTCCGGCCACCGTAATGCTGTGTTAGACCTGTTTTTGCAGATGCAGGAGCTAAAAACGCCCGAAGGAAAAGAGCTGATGCTGTCCCAGACGCAAAGCGTCTGGACAAAGATGATCTGTAAATACTTCCGCGAGGGAGATAAGGAAATCAACCTGGAAACCATACGCCGTTATTTCCCGGGCGATAAGCAGGAACCAGGTGATAAACATGCCGAAATCCCTATCAAATCAAAGTTATTTACGATCAGGCCTGCTAAAAAGCGAAGCTAGTTTGCTAATTTTTTGCTTCAGCCAGCAGTTCTCCCCTTTTGTTTTCCTGGTTAGCTATCAGTTTGATAAAGAGTAATTTATGACTTTGTCTTCCTTTACTTAAACACCATCAATTTAACCAGCCAGATTTGCCTGGTCAAAAAAGCTCACTCCTGTGGTAGACATTTGCCCTAAAACAAATGGCTATGGAAATATTAAACCACGACGCCCTATCGCGCTGCATCAGGGCTGCAGTTAGGGCGGAACTACTGGAACATTGTGAAACTTACGGAAACGGCCGGCAGGAACCAGAGCGGCTGCTGTCCAAACAGGAACTGGCCGGGGAACTTGGCGTCTCGCTGGTAACGCTTACCGACTGGATGAAAAAAGGGCTGCCCTATCTGCGCCTGCACAAAAGGGTTTACTTCAAAAAAAGCGAAGTGCTGGGCCGCATGCAGCAGAATCAAAGTTTAACCAATCAAGCAAAGGAGGAGAAAAGATGAACGTAGAACTTGTGACCAGGGAAGATTTGAAAGCGTTTAAAAGCGAACTGATCGAGGAGATCAAACGCATCGTGCAGCCGGGGCAGCCAACGACCAAAAAATGGCTTAAAAGTAACGAGGTCAGAAAGCTGCTGAATATTTCGCCCGGCACCCTGCAAAACCTGCGCCTGGACGGCACTTTGCGCTTCAGCAAAGTAGGCAGCATTATGTACTACAAGTTAGAGGACATTAATAAACTGCTGGAAGGAGGCCCGTTATGACAGCTGTTCCAATTCAAAACAAAATGGCGGGCTATAGCAGATGGGTCAGCCGGATGGGCGCGGACAGCAGGATGCTGGCCACCCACGTGAGCCTGTTTGCCGCGATCTTTGTTTGCTGGCAGCGCAGCGGGTTTGAAAGCCCCTTTCCCGTAAGCCGGAAAATGCTGATGTCCTATAGCCGCATTTCCTCCTTTGCCACCTATCATAAGTGCATCCGGCAACTGGACGAATATGGGTATATCCGCTACCGGCCCTCTTTTGATCCGGTAGGGCCCGGCAGCCTGGTCTGGTTACCGGAAATCAGCACCTGAGCAGAGCATTTCACCTAACAAAATCTGGTATAGCTACACAGCTATATATACCGCCCTGTAATTCTGCGCCATGAGGGAGCGAGTTAATGTTTTTGCTACACAAAAACCCGGGTTACCTCCTTCTGGGAGG
>NZ_CALMAT010000012.1:1989-46976 GCF_937859865.1 uncultured Mucilaginibacter sp. | reverse complement strand
CATCCGAAGGCTGGATGTAACAATAAGCATTTTTGATCAGCGCATTTACTTCATCGCCATAAATATAGCCCGGAAACAAAACCTGGTTGTTGGCCAAATCCTGCAATTTTTGTTCGTAAGGCGAAGGGTTTGGCGAACCACCGATCAAAACCAATTTCTTGCTGGTGCTGGCATTGATAAAAGCCGGGATTAAATAATGTAAACCTTTATCAGGGATAAACCGGCCGATGAACAAATAATATTCGCCTTTTTGCAGGTTGTTTTTAGACAAGACATCGTTTTGCGCGGCAGCCATTTCAACTTCGCTGCCAAAAGGGATAAATTTGAACTGTTTTTTGAATTTATCTTCAAAAATTTTTTTGGCGATAACATTATCAAAGATGACTTCGTTGGGCAAATGCGCTGTTACAAAAGCCGAAAAGCGCAGGTACAACTTGCCGTACCAGGGCCATTTATCGCGCTTCCAATCTACGCCATCCTGACTGATAAAAACTTTTTTGCCGAACAACCGCAGCGGCAAGGCCCAAATGCTGTTTCCGCCATTTTGGATATGGACAATATCGGCCGTGTTATGAAAAATAATATCAAACGTGCAGCGGAAAGAGTGCCAAAGTGTATCAAAACCTTTTTTGCTGGTTGTTTTGATGGTTTTGATTTTAACGCCTTTGTATTCTTTTACATCAACAAAAACGTTGGGATAGCGCCTGTTGTAGCCAATTACGCTGTGCCCGCGTTTTACCAGTCTCGGAAATAATTCTATGGCAAATTTATCGGCCCCTGCCGCGCCGGTTGCAGGCGGGATTGACCGGAAACCAAAAGCTGCGATACGCATCGGAAAAGTAGGTTTATAAGGTAGTACTTAGTTCTTTTATGGCCGTGATTTTTCCGTCCAGGTAGCTGGTATAATAATCGTCAATATATTCTTTTAAAGCTACTTTCCAATCGCGCATGATGTTCATGTTGCGCAGTTCGAGCTTGCGGTTAATCAGGCGTTCAGAAGTTGGCCGCGGCGCAAAATAAGTGTCTTTAAAATAGCTGGAATTTACTTCGTGGAAAGTAACATCGTGTTCCAAACCTAAAATTTTAACCAGTTCCTGCGCCACTTCTATGCGGCTGGTTTCGCCGTTGCAAACCAGGTTGTACAATCCCCAGTATTCTTTTTCGATCAACAGCTTCACGTTTTTGGCAAAATCTACCGTAAAAGTTGGTGTGCCGTCTTTATCGTTTACAATGTGCAGGTCGCGTTTTCCGCTTGCCAGTTGTTTGATGAGTTTATTGATGAATTTTTTGTCTTTGTCCGGCCCGCCGCCCATCATCCAGCCGGCGCGGCAAATGATGTAACGTTTTGCATTTTCGCGCACATAACGCTCGCCCATGTATTTTGAACGGGCATAATGGCCAAGCGGGTTTGGTTCGTCCCAATCGTCGTAAAAATCTTTTTTGCCGTCAAAAATCCCGGCGGTGCTGATGTACAGCAACGGAATGTTTAACTGATTGGCAATCATGACCGCGTTTTCTACAGAAGTGGTGTTGGTGAGGTAAGTGTCTTCTAAATTAAGTTCGCAAAATTCCAGATCGGTATAAGCGCCCAAGTGAAACAGGTAATCCGGCTTAAATTCTTCTACGTCTTGCTTGTATAAGCCAAAGTTGCGGAAGTCTAAAAAGCTGAGCCATTTTTCATTTACATCTTTGTCCGTACATTTAATTTGGTATTCGTTTTTAAAAATGCGGTAAAAAGCCTCGCCCAGCATCCCACCCGCACCCGCAATGTAAATTTTCTTCTTCATATGGTCGTTTTAGCTATCGTGGCTAAATATTTAGCTGTTAATGAACAGCAGCAGGACTTATCATTACCCGTTACACCTTAGCTCCAAAAGTAACTTTTTTTGCCTCAAACCAGAACATTTTTTTAAAGACAGTTAATTTTAAGATTTGAAATTGTTTCAAAACCTTCCAAATAAGGTTGCCCGAAAAACTTTGCATGCTTCTTTTACCCTCATTTTTTTGTTCTTTGTTCAGATAAAAAAAGCACTCACCAATTTTTTACGTGTAAAAGAAGCATTTGTTACACTTATTGCAACAAATTAATTAATAGATCAACCTAATTTATACGGGCAGCTTTGGCTTTTGTTTAGTTTAATCCAATCTAAAAAATTTATGCCGATGCTTTCTCCAATAAAATAAACCAACTGAAAAAAGAACATCCTTGAATAAATATTTAACTTTGGCCTATTTCTTCTTCCAACTTTAAGAAGTGTGTTAACAAACAAAAATGAAGGTAGCATTTATTACGAGACTAAACTTATATAAAATAGCCGGGGGTGATACCGTACAAATAGAACAAACCGCACGAAGGTTGATTGATTTGGGCGTTGAAGTTGATATACTGCGGTCGGTAGATGTGATACCTTATGAAAAGTATGACCTACTTCATTTTTTTGGCATCCCACGCCCTGCAGATATGGTTTACCACAGCAAAAGGGCCAAAATACCGTTTGTAGTATCAACCATTTATTGCACTTACGGCGATTATTATAAGTACAACAAAAAAGGCATTGGCGTTATTTTTTCCCGCTTGCAAACAGACAGGATGGAATATTTTAAAACCATTGCCCGTTGGCTGGTAGGAAAAGACCATTTTCCAAGTGTAAAATATTTGCTGACTGGCCAGCGCAAAAGTGTTATCGAAGTACTGGAAACGGCAGGTTTTATCTTGCCCAATTCCTATTCAGAATTAGAGCGGCTAAAAGAAGCATATACCGGCAAGGTTAAATCTATGGTTGTTACCAATGGCATTAACCCGGAGAAATTTCCCTACAATCTTGAGGTTCCTAAAGATGAAAACCTGGTTATTTGTGTAGGCCGTATCGAAAACCGAAAGAACCAGCTTAATTTGATCAAGGCTTTAAACAACACCAAATACAAGCTGGTGCTTATTGGCGCACCTTCGGCCAACCAGTTGGATTATTACCAGGAGTGCAAGGCAACAGCGGCATCTAACGTAACTTTTTTAAACCGCGTGCCACATGAAGATTTGGTGAAATATTATCAACTGGCCAAAGTACACGTGCTGGCCAGTTGGTTTGAAACAACCGGGCTAAGTTCGTTGGAAGCGGCAATTATGCACTGTAATTTGGTGATTACAGAAAAAGGGGACACGCGCGAATACTTTGGCAACGATGCCTTTTATTGCGAACCTGAAAAACCGGAAAGCATTAAAGCAGCGGTAGAACGAGCAAGTGCAGCACCCTTTCCCGAACATTTGGCAGAAAAAATATTGACATCGCATACTTGGAAAAAGGCAGCAGAACAAACTTTGGAAGCTTATCAGGCATTAGCAGCAGTCAAGAATTAACCCAATCAAAACAGCACTTCATACTGTTTTTACCGGCATAAAAGAAGCATCGGCAAAAATACTTTTCCTACTAAATTCCGGCTTTTTGCCATGAGTTTTCACCGATTTAAAATTTTAGATTTGCACCGCTCAATTTAACATCAATTTGTACATGCGCATTAAATACCTGCTTTGTTTATTTTTTTTCAGTTTGATCTTTTTTGCAAAACATGCTGCGGCCCAAAGTATGTCTATGAGCGATCCTTCCACCATCAAAGTAAGCCAGTTGACAGACGACCAAATAACACAAGCTTGGAAAAAATTACAGGATTCGGGCATTTCTGAGCAAGACGCATACAAACTGCTGGCGCAAAGAGGCATGCCCGCAACCGAAGTGGAAGAATTGAAAAACCGCGTTACTTTGTTAGGGCTCAACAAAAAAACACCGATAAAAACAGCATCATCCGCAGAGAAAAAAAGTATAGATTTTTCCAGAAGTATCAACGATAGTGTTTCGGTGCCAAAACCGGTAAAGCCTTTGCCACAAACTGCCGCCGCACCGGTTTTAAATGTTTATGGCACAGATTTTTTTAACCAAACCGCCATCAAGTTTGAACCTAACTTTAGCGTGGCCACACCAAAAAGTTATGTTTTGGGCCCGGGCGATGAAGTGATTGTATTGGTAACCGGTTTAAACGAAAGCAGCGTGCGCAGCAAGATCAGTCCCGAAGGAAACTTGCAAATCCCATACGCCGGCATTGTTTATGTAAACGGCTTTACGATTGAGCAGGCCACCAATTTGATCAGGAACAAAATGACGAAAGTTTATCCGGCTTTACGTTCGGGGCAAACCCAGCTAACGGTAAATTTGGGCAATACACGCAGCATCAAAATCACGCTTGTTGGCGAAGTAAAAACGCCTGGCACTTATACGCTTTCTTCTTTGGCCACTTTGTTTAATGCTTTGTACAATTCGGGCGGGCCAAACGCCAATGGTTCGTTGCGGTATATTGAATTAATTAGAAATAACAAACCTTATAAAACGGTTGATTTTTATACTTTTTTGCAGAAAGGTTTGTTGGACGGGAACGTTCGGTTGGAAGACCAGGACGTGATCCGAATCCCGGTTTACCGAAAGCGTGTTGGCATCAGCGGCGAGGTGAAAAGGCCGGCAATTTATGAACTGAAAGAAACCGAACAACTGGACGATTTGATCCGTTACGCCGGTGGTTATACCGATATTGCTTATAAAGGCATTGCAAAAGTAGACCAGATCAACGCGTTGGAACGAGAGGTGAAAGATGTGCCGGCAAATCTTTTTTCCAACTATATTCCACACAATGGTGACTTGGTACAGATTGGTGCCATTACCAACCGTTATACCAACCGCATTACTTTGGAAGGTGCCGTCTATCGCCCCGGAACTTACGAATTGACAGCCGGTTTTACACTTGCCGAATTGCTAAAAACAGCACAAGGTTTAAAACCCGAAGCTTATATGGAACGCGGCTACATCAAAAGGACGCTGCCAAACTTAGAAAAAACTTTGGTGCCGTTCAATCCAACCGAAATCATCAGCGGTAAAAACGATGTGCCGCTGTTGCGTGATGATTCCGTCATCGTTCAAGACCGTACGGCTTTCACATCCAACCAAAAAATCACGGTGAACGGTTATGTTCGGCGGCCTTCTATTTTAACCTTTCGAAAAGGCATTAAATTAGCGGATGCGATTGCAATGGCTGGCGGTTTTAATGAGGAAGCAGCAGATCATCATGTGGAAATTTCGAGGATTATCAAGAATGAATCGGACAGTGTGGCCAACCAATTGGTCAGTACTTTTATCGTAAATATGGACGATAAAAACAGTAGTCAGGATATCGAACTGCAGCCGCTGGATTACATCAATGTGCCGCGTTTGGTCAATTACCGTTCGTTGGGCAATGTGAGCGTTAAGGGAGAAGTTTTGTTTCCGGGAGATTATGCCGTACAAAAAAGGGACGAAACAGCCACCGATTTTTTGAAAAGGGCTGGCGGGATAACGCCTTATGGTTCTGTTGAAAACACGCAGGTTTACAGAAATGGCGTACGTGTAAATTTAGAACTGGCTGCCAAAAACGGCGACCGCAAGAACAACAAAAATATGGTTTTGCTGCCCGGCGATAGTATTTTTGTGCCTCGTGTAATTTCTTATGTAGAGGTTTCAGGAGCGGTAAACAACCCGCAATTTATTAGTTATAGTGGGCGCCGGTTTAGGTATTACATCAATTCGGCAGCAGGCCTTACCGAAAATGCACGGCTAAAAGGAGCATACATCAAATATCCGGATGGGCTGAACCGCCCGGTTAGGCATTTTTTATTCTTCCGCAATTACCCAAGCGTAAAACCGGGAAGTAAAATCATCGTTCCCGTGAAATCGCCAAAAGCGTTTAAAATTGGCTTTGGCGATTTGGCTGTAATTATTGCCCCGGTGCTTACTGCTTTAGTCAGTTTATTTGCCATCTTACATAAATAAACATGAACCAGGAATCGGCCTACCCATACGAACCAGAATTTTCTTTTAACAAACTGCTGGTTGACCGCATTAACGATGTTAAATATGTGCTGAAATTTAAAAAAACGCTGGCACTGGTTTTAACCATTGGCGCGATGCTTGGCGCTTTAACGGCCCGGCTTTGGACGCCAACTTATACCGCACGCTTAACTTTTGTGGTGGATGATTCAAAATCTGCAGGCGGCGCAGGCGGGTTGGCTTCTTTGGCCGGACAGTTTGGTTTTAATTTAGACGGTTTAGGCGGCGCAAGCGGCGTTTTGGCCGGCGATAATGTGCAGGAACTGATCAAAAGCCAGAAGCTGATTAAAAAAACTTTGCTGACGCCTTATGACAGCACGCAAACCCTAGCCGATCGTTATGCCGCTGTTTATAAGTTGGATAAAAAATGGTTGAAGTACAGTCCTGACGGCAAAATTGTTCGGTTTCCTGCGGATGATAAACACAACACACGCTTGCAAGACAGTTTGCTGCATGAAATGGTTACGCTGATTTTAAACGGAGAATTTGGTATCGCCAAAACCGATAAAAAATTAGGTTTTTTTGAAGTGAACACCACCATGCGCGATGAAAAACTGGCGATGCTTTTTTGTACAAGAATGATTAAACAGTCCACGGATTTTTTTATCAGCACCAAAACCAAACGGTTGCGAAACAATGTGAACCGTTTGCAGCACCGTGCGGACAGTATTGGTGTAATCCTCAACCGTAAAACCTACGCTGCATCCGCTGCCAACCAAAGCCTTTTAGACCTCAACCCTGCTTACACCACTGCCAATGCCAGTGTGGATATCCGCGAACGCGATAAAATAGTTTTGTCCACCATTTTTTCTGAAACGGTCAAAAATTTAGAATCAAGCAAAACGATGCTGGCCCAGGAAACGCCAACAGTACAAGTGGTAGACGAGCCGGAACTTCCTTTAAAGAAAAACCGGCTGAAATACTCAATCGGGATTTTGACCGGTATTCTCCTCTCTGCAGTATTGTTCAGCTTTTATGTGTTGCTGTCCCGCAAAACAGTTAAAACCTGAAAGTTACGCCCAGCTCGCCATGAAAATTAAAAACATCGTTGTGCGGGATATAATACTTGCCGGGGTCATAATCTTTTAAAATCCATTCGTAATTTAAAGATTTGATCTCCTGAAATTTGGCATTGAATATCAGGTTTTTGTAGTTCCATTCGCCATTCAATGCAAAGGCAAAATCAACCCATTTCCTGCTGTTGCCGTTAATATCTGGGAAAGCTGTGCGGTAAAAATCAACATTGTGTTCATAACG
This sequence comes from uncultured Mucilaginibacter sp., assembly GCF_937859865.1. GTDB lineage: Bacteria > Bacteroidota > Bacteroidia > Sphingobacteriales > Sphingobacteriaceae > Mucilaginibacter_A. The sequence continues at coordinate 39,816 of NZ_CALMAT010000012.1, read as the reverse complement.
TTCTAAGCCGATGCCTAATTTTTTCAGGCCCGAAACCCAGCTTACATCCATGGATTGCAGGTTTCCGCCAGAACCAGTTCCTGCACCCAAAATTTGGCCTTGATTGGTTTGTCCCTGCCGTACTGTGCTGTGGATGTACCAGCCGCTTGCATCGCGCACTATCCTATCTATTGTTTGCGAAAGCTGTGTGATTTCGGCACTGAACAAAACATGCTGATCATTTTTACCCGGTAAAAGAAGCATCTTGCGAAAGCCAAACAAATACGCCCTGGAGTGATCCGGAGAACCCAAAAAATCATTATAATTATAAGAATTGTCATTCAGGCCGTACTCAAAATAAACCTCTGCCTGCGCTTTGGTAAACAACCAGCGGCTGTAAAACGAAGTTACCTGATCGCGTGGAAAAGGGTCGCCGTTAACACCGGAAATAACTTTTTCATATGCTGTAAAAAATGGAAAATAACTGCTGAAACCGTGGACATCATTATGATAAGCATCAAAAGTCCGGGTATAACCAAGCGTAAGGCCCGGCACCCATTTTGGATGGTAATTGATGTTGATCCCGGTGAAATACCGCCAGTCGTTTCTTTTGGGTACAAACAAATTTGTTCCGTCTGGCAAAGCAGTTACTTCTAAAGGTGTAAAATTTGACGCATCCAACCGTCCGGCTATAAATTGTCCTTCAAAAGAACCAATGTAAGTTTTTATTGGCCGAACAGTATTTAGCGTAAAATGCTTAAAACCCGGTGCATTATTGCTTAAAACCAAAGCATTGTGGATGCCCGGCCCCCACCAGATATTTTCGTTGGACAAGCCTGCAGACACTGGCCCAACTGTTAACCTGATACTGCTTTGCCCCCAAAACGCTTTGCTGTATGGGCTGTTGCCATAGCGTTCGGGCCAGTCAATCAAATTGTGATAAGCGTAGTAATTGACTAAATCTTGCCCTGTATGGCCGGAAGCAAAACCATTAAAAGCCGGGTTTGCAGCATAAACAAATTCTGGCCTTAGCTGAACACTTAACGGCCCAATTTTTGCAAAAAAACCACCGCTCACCATAGTTTGATAGCCTTTGGCCGGGATCATGGCACCATCGTTCCAACCATAAGGATGGTCAGAATTATATTGCTGCTGCCACGATAGCGGCAAAATTTGGAAAACACCTAAACCTTTTGCAAAAGATATTGGACCGGATTGTACCCAATGGTCAGCTTTGAGGGAACTGTCCGGATCAAAAACATCCTTAATTTTTAACGAAGCAACCGGAAAAAGAGGGCGTATAGTAAAAGAAACAGTGGAATCCACCTTGCCTAAAAGCTGTTCGCGCCGGTAATAATCGTCCAGCACGTTGGAGCCAACGGGAAGTGTTTGTGCGGTTACTTTAGCGCTTGGCACAAAACAGTTAAAAGCAAGCGCGCTCAATACGATAAAAAATATTTTTTTCATTTCTACGGGCCTGATTGTCAGGACTTGCTTAACCTCTTTTTTGCCTTCATGCTTCTTTTACCGTACTAAAAACAGTATGGCCAATATTTTAAATTTAAGTTTGATACCAATTTTTTAGTGCTAAAAGAAGCATTGCGTTAATTTTTCCAAAGCTTTAAAACAACCTGCTTATCCACCTAAACCAGTAAACTAAAACCTGTAACTGGCCCCAAGCTGCACCTGCAAATTAAACCTGCTGGTTTGATTTTGAAAAGTAATATCGTTGCCCGGTTTCTTCAAAGCCCATTGGTAATCAAAAGATTTAATCGCTTGGATTTTTGTGTTGAAAATTAAGTTTTTATAATTCCATTCGCCGTTAAAAGCCATGCTCATATCAACCCAATGCCGTGTATAATCCTGGCTGTCGCTAAAAGCGTAGTAATAAAAATCATTGTTATGGACATAACGCTCAAACTGCAGGCCCAACTTTTTTAATCCGCTTACCCAACTTACATCCAAAGATTGAAGGTTTGCCCCTGGCCCAATCCCGGCCCCCAAACTTTCCCCCAAGTTGGTATAACCCTGACGGATGCTTTTGCTGACGTACCATTCATCACCGGCCAAAATTTTGCTGATTGAATTTTCTTGAAGTTGAGTAACTTCAACACCAATTAAAATATTTTCTTTGCGGGAAGTGTTAAAAGGCAATAGTTTTCTAAGCCCCCAAATGTATGCCCTCGAGTTTTCTGGAGATAAAATTGATTGCAAAAAATCGCTTGTGGTATTGTTGTGGCCGTATTCAAAATAAATTTCGGCGTGTTCTTTTTTCCACAGCCAGCGCATAAAAACTGAACTTCGCTGGTCTTGCTTGTTGATTGGCGCATCTGGCGCTGATACTGTTTTTACCGATGAAAAAAGCGGAAGGTAACTTTTGATTCCGCTCAAATCCTTGCCATAAGTTTGCGAGCTTTGATCAAAACCTAAAAACAAGCCGGGAACCCATTTAGGCTGCCAGGTTACAATTATCCCGGCCAAGTAACGCCAGTCGTTGGGCTTTGGCACATACAAATTGGTGTTAAAATAAGTATGGTCGGGAACCAAAGGCGCATAGCCTGAGTTTTCTAACCGGCCGGCAATCAACTGCCCCTCAAAAGAACCAATGGGCGTTTTTAAAGGCCGGGAAGTATTTAAGGTGAGGTGTTTAAAGCCCGGTGCAGAATTGCTCATCAGCAATGAATTCCTGATGCCTGGCCCCCACCATAAATTTTCTGTGGACAAACCAAAAGACAAGCCTTTGTAATTTAAGCGGATACTGCTTTGGCCCCAATAGGCCTTTGTGTAACTGGTTGTACCAAAACGGACGGGCAGATCGGTATTGTTGTAAATATCGTAGTAGCGGGCAAAAATAACATCGTAATGGCTTTGGCTTAACGTTTCAAAGGGCGGATTTTGGGCAATCACCAACTCTGGCCTGAATTGAACAGACAAAGGCCCGTACGCTGCATAAACACCGGCACTGAAATAAGTTTGGATGCCTTTTGCCGGGATCATCGCGCCATCGTTCCAACCATAAGGATGATCGGAATTGAACTGCGACTGAAAAGTTAGCGGTAAAAGAAGCATGCTTAACTTTTTATCCGAATATCGCCATGAACTGTTCGTTTTCAGTAAGTTGTAGTGCTGCTCGCTGCTGTCGGGATAAAAAGGGTCTGCCGGCTTTTTTAAACTGGTAGGAAACACCGGCCGAACGGTAAAAGAAACACTGGTATCGGCCTGGCCCTGCAACTGCGCCCGCCTGAAATAATCTTCGGTAGCTACAGAACCTACCGAAAGCGACTGCGCGTGTATTGCCGAACTGACACCGATCAGCACAACAAAAAGGATTGTAAATTTGATGACCCTCACAAAGTAATTGCTTTTACAACGATATTATCTACTGACCAGCTTTCATCGCATTTCGGATCGGCTGCGTTCGGTTGGACCAGCTTATCTAAGCACTGCAATACCAAAGTTTTATTGGTATGCCTGAAAGTTTTTTCGATCTTGTATTCGGTTGTTCCATTGGGGCTGCTGCTGTTGCTGCAAGCACCGGGAAGATCAGTCCTGAAAGCACCCGTTTTGGGGTTATGGTTGCTGTTTGGATAATCTGCAGGATACGCTTGCGGCGGGCAAAAAACACCACTACCGCCAGGGCAAACATCATTAGAAAAAGTAGTGTTGATATAAGTGTTTCCATCAACCAGCATCTCCCAAATGTCCGGGCCGTCGGGAGCCGTTCTGTTGCCGTCCCATTTATCATGGATATACAGATCGAAAGAAATGGTAATCAGGTCGTGTTCGGGCAGGTTATTGATGGTTAGTGCAAAGTTGCCGTTGTTGTACCGCCCTAAAACTGCCGAGTTGTTAAACTGCTCAATAACGCCGTTTTGTATGGCAGACAGATCGCCGCTTTCAAAGTTATTGGCGTAAACCTGTACTTCATTGCGTACATGCTCTTTACAGGAAACCAAAAAAATGATGCAGAATGCAACAATAAAGCGTAATTTTTTTATCATTTACCTTGCTTTAGCAATCAGGTCCAACTCTTCAAAAACCGAGTTCTTACTTTTAAACTCGTGCACAATTTGCTTCATGGTTTTCACCACCTGCAAATCGTCATTGGTTTTGGCCTGGTTAATCAGTTCATAAATCTGGCTTTCAATTTCGTTGAACAAGTACTCCCTCACTTTGCCGATCATAATTTTTTCGTGATGGGTGGGCATCGTGTTTTCGTGGTCGTTCAGCAATTCTTCAAACAGCTTTTCACCCGGCCTTAAACCTGTAAACTCAATTTTAATATCCTGGTTTGGGATCAACCCGGCCAATCGAATCATGCGCTTGGCCAGTTCAATGATTTTTACCGATTTGCCCATGTCAAAAATGTAGATTTCGCCGCCATTGCCCATACAGCCTGCTTCCAAAACCAAACGGCAGGCTTCGGGTATCGTCATAAAAAAACGTGTAATTTCCGGGTGCGTAACCGTAACCGGCCCGCCTTTTTCAATCTGTTCTTTAAACCTTGGGATAACCGAACCGTTGGAACCCAGCACATTGCCAAAACGCGTGGTGATAAAACGGGTAACTGGTTTGGTATTATTTAACTGGCTTAAACCGTTTGTAAAACGGAAATCTTTGCTGGTGATGGATTTGTTTAAAGCCTGCACATAAATTTCGGCAATCCTTTTTGAGGCGCCCATCACGTTGGTTGGGTTTACGGCTTTGTCAGTAGAAATCATCACAAACTTTTGCACGCCATGTTTCACCGAAAGGTCGGCAATAGTTTTTGTCCCCAACACATTAGTTTTGATGGCTTCCGAAGCGTTGTCTTCCATCAAAGGAACGTGTTTGTAGGCAGCAGCATGGTAAACGTATTGCGGTTTGTAGGTTTCAAACAGATGGCCCATACGCTTTTCATCTTTTACATCGCCTATAAAAGCATGGAAGTTTGAACTTACGTGTGCATCTTCAATTTCCAGGTACATGTGGTGCAAGGCCGTTTCCGATTGATCGCACATAATAATCAATCCGGTATCAAACTTTAACAATTGCCTTACAATTTCGCTGCCGATAGAACCTGCCGCACCGGTTATCAATATCCTTTTTCCTTTTAATTCGGTTTGGATTGCGGTAATATCAATCTGTATGGATTTTCGGTTTAAAAGGTCTTCAATATTAACTTTTTGGATTTGTGTTGGTTGTAGCTTTCCGCCCGACCAAACATCGTGTGGGGGAACGTGCATTACTTTGATGTTATTTTCCAGGCAAACATCTACAATTTTGTTTTTGCGGTCTACAGGAATGGTGTAAGAAGCAAAAATCACTTCGTCTAATTTATGATCTTCGATCAGTCCCGGCAGCTCTTTGGCATCCAAAATCTTAATCCGGTCAATCATTTTTCCTACTTTCCGCTGGTCGTCGTCTACATAGGCAATGATATTTTTATTCACTTTAAAATCGTGGTCGAAAGTCCTTTTTGCCGCAACGCCAGATTCACCTGCACCATAAATGATCACCCTCTTTTTATCCAGCCTCAGGTTTTTTACGTAGAGAAAGAAATACTTTACCAACATGCGGTAGGTTACCATCAGCAAAAAGCACGACAACGCATTGATAATTAAAATACTGTTGGAAATAAATTGCGGCTTGCCACTTGCCACGGTAAATAAATTGAGGATAAAAAAAGCACCGTTGCTAAGGAAAACGGCAAACAAAATACGGAAAGAATCCTGCGCGCTGGTATATCGGATGATGCCGGAATAGGTTTTTACGGCAAAAAAAACGATGGTACTGATAGTCAGGATAATCAATACATTTTGACTGAACTGCATAAAGTTGAGGGCAGAAAAGTCGAAATTGTATTTGATAATGTAGGCAGCCGTTATAGACAGCAGGCAGATAAGCAGGTCGAGGGTAAAAATGATCCAGCGCGGTACTATATTTAACTGTTTAAACAATCTTGTAGAAGTCATGTGAGGTAATTGTGAGCTATCGCAATACAACGTGTATTAAATATCTACATTTAAAAGTATGTTGTGTTTGTAACAGGTTTTTTATCTGCAATCTTTACCGGCAAAATAATGAAGTAAAATAAAGCATAAATTTAAACATAGTTAAAAAAATTGTCATCGGTTTTTGTTTTTATATTTAATACGTTAATATGGTGTGCATCTGTTACAGCATTTTAAAATAATTTAAGCCAGGGCATACTTCTTTTATCGTATAAAAATCAGTGTTGGTTGCGCGGTCATCAAATTTTGCAACAACAATTTTATGGTGGTAAAAGAAGCATTGCATTAAACGCTTAAATTTTCGCTGGTTTTAACAACCTGCGCGGACCTTCTAATAAAAACCGTAATGCAATGAACAAACCGGTAACCAAAACCAAAACTGCGGCTAATTTAAAATTAGATGCGGAAAGAAAAGCAAGCCAGCAAATATTTATTCCTAACTGAACCAAGGCATAAAGCGAGGTAACCAGCACGTGGGGCAGTTTTTTTTCGTTGGCCAAAAACTGGTACAAATGGCTGCGGTGTGCTTTAAAAATATTTTCTTTTCGGAACAGCCTAAACACAATGGTCGAAACCGCATCCAAACCATAAAGCAAAAGCAGCGCAAAATAGCCCGGGTTATGTGTTTTGATGATCAGTTGCATCAAAAAGAAAAGAATGATAAAAGCCAAACTTACGCTGCCAACGTCGCCGGCAAAGCATTTGGCTTTGGTGCGGAAATTAAAAAAGTTGAAAACCAACACGGCCAGTATCGCCACAATCAAAAAGCCATCGGCAGTAAAATGAACCCTAACCGCATTGATGTATTGTAAAGTAACAAGCGTAACCAAGCCGTAGCCGCCGGTAATGCCGTTGATGCCGTCCATAAAATTGATGGCGTTGATGGTGCCGATCACAAACACCAAAGCCAATAAAATCCAATAAACCGGGAACACAAACAGGTGTAGCTGGTAAAAAAGCAAGGCCACGGCCGTGATATGGAAAAGCATACGCACTTTACTGCTTAGTTCGCGGATGTCGTCCATAAAACTGATGAAGCTGATCAGCAACAGCCCAACTAAAAAGTATGGATAAACGAAGCCTGCATAAAATGAAAAAGCCAATATGGCAAACGGAAATATAATGCCGCCGCCGCGTATGGTTATTGCCGTGTGCGAACTGCGGTGGTTGGGTTTATCAATGATGTTATAATGATCGGCAATTTTGAAATACAACAATTCGGCAGCAAAAAGAAGTATTAAACTAACAACAAGTAGGCTTACCGGCATAATTATTAGTGGCTAAAAGAAGCAGCGGTTGTTTGTAAACCTTGTGCTGCTCTTACAGGTAATTTTTTGTTGATGGCTGCTTTTATTTTTGCATTGCTCACCACGTAGCTTTCCGTTAGTTTGTCAAGCCGTTCGGTAGTTAAAGGAAGGTGCAGCCGATTACCAATTTTGGCAAAAAAGGTAATCAGGCTTGGAGAGATTTTCCACAAACGCGGCTTTTTATTTAGTGATGTTGCCAAAATAGAAACCACTTCATTGGTTGATAGCGCTTCGTCATCCGCAACATTATAAATGCCGCTTTTAATGTCGTCCCTGGAGATCAACTCTTTTATGATAAAACACAAGTTTTCTACACTTAAAAACGAACGCTTGTTTTGAAATCCGGCCAGCGGATAAGGGAGGCCTTTTTTTACCACCTGGTAAAGCAAATTTAAATTCCCCTTATTTCCAGGGCCATGAATCATGCAAGGGCGAAGGATGTAATATGCTTTTCCTTGGGGCAACACTTGGCTTTCGATATATTGTTCGGCCATCAGTTTGGATTTTCCATAATCTGTTTTTGGGTCAGGATTAACATCTTCGGTCAATATCTCATCAGTCCTATCCGCCGCCGCTTTAACGGAACTTACAAAAATGAACTTCTTCGGGTTGGAATTTAAAAAAGCATCATATAGCTTTTTGGTGAGTTCGAAATTAACCTGGTAGTATTCTTCGGGATCGGAGGTTTTTTTTAGGTCGTGGGCTTTGCCGGCAAGGTGGATGACAGTATTGTAATTGTTAATTACATCTTTAGAAATATTTTGTAGTTCATTTCGATTTAGCGCATTGCATTGATAATCTTTTTCAAGATAATGCAATAAATTTTGGCCAACAAAACCAGAAGAACCTGTTATTAAAACATTCATACCTGTAATCCTTTATTTTCTGTATTTAAAATAACTAATTACGGCCCAGTTTCCTAAGTAATATAAACTACGCATAAGCCCCAACTTCTCAATATTATAAAAAACCTTAAAATGCGGCAGGATTACTTTTTTCTTTTTTCTGCTTGCCGATGAACCTAATATCCGATAATTAGCCAATATTTCCTGGTTACCGTAAGCTACTTTTACTTTCTTAATTATTTCGAGCCAATAAACGTAGTCGTCCCGCAGGCTTTTCATGTCTTCACGCAAATATACTTTACCAAATTTTTCTGTATCGTACAAACCCGTTAAACATGAAATAGAGCAAGTTTTTAATAAATCTGTATAAGTTACTTTTGCAGGAACAATAAACGGTTTTAAAATTTCTTTCGAATTTTCATCAATACGCGTATGCGAAGAATAAACTAATGCAGCTTTTTTATCATGCATCAATTTAAGCTGCTTTTCTAAAAAGTTATTGTTCCAGGTATCGTCAGCGTCTAACAAAGCGATGTATTGCCCTTTAGCCAGCCGTATCCCATTGTTTCTGGCCGAAGCAGAGCCACCGTTTGCTTGTTGTACCAATTTTATTCTCGGGTCTTTTAAAGCAAATCCGGTTACAATTTCAGCACCTTTATCTTTTGAGCCATCATCAACGATAATCATTTCCCAGTTTGGATAAGTTTGATGCAAAACAGACTTTACAGTTTCAACTATAAATTTCTCTCCATTATACATGGGTGTTATGATGGAGACTAAACCTTTTTCCAATTTAATTTATATTTAAGATAAAACTTGGCAACTTCTTTAAACATAATTACCCTTCCGCGCAGCATCTGATACTTTGTACGAGTGCTTTTGCCAACATTTACAGGGGTAAAAGCAGTATCATGCCGTCTGTACAAAAGTAAGGGTTTTGGATAGAAACAAACAGCCCCAATCATCTCTGCAACCAATCCGATCCATAAATCATGGCCAATTTCTTTAGTACCAGGAAACGGCAGTGCTGCTTCCAACACATTCCTTCGGAAAGCCATACAAGATCCATAGTAACAACTTTTCATCATATTTTTTACTATTCCCCTACCCGAATTAAAATATTTAAAAAAGGATGGGTGTAATATCTGGAGTTGCTCATTTACTATAATAGAATCACTGATTACTAAATCATATTTTCTAAGTAATTGAAGCATACCTTTGTATTTTCCTTCCAGCCATACGTCATCCTGATCAGATAAAAAAACAAATTCTCCTTTAGCATTAATAAGTGCGTTCTGAAAATTTTTGATAGGGTCCCTAAATGTTTGCCCTGCCAAAAGCCTTATCCTTGAATCTGTAATGTTTTTTATTATTTCTACGGTATGATCGGTTGATGAATCGTCAGAAATTACCAATTCATCATTAGGGTTAAGCTGGATTAGGATAGATTTAATTTGTTCTGAAATAAATCCTTCCCCATTATAAGTAGCCATACAAACTGATACCATATTTATCTATTTAAAATATCCGAACAACAGATCACTGTAGTATAACTGTTTGTACATAATCATTATGGCAAAAAAAACAACCAACAATATAGAGGCATATTTTGGTTTTAATATGTAAATACTGTATGGTACAATCAAAATTTCTACCACTCCAAGTAACTGGCTTACCCTACCTGCAAGAACAGGCAACGGACTTAATAAAATAAAAGAGAATATAGAAAAAGCATAAATTTTGGTAACTGTTAAAGAATATTTATTTCGCAAAAGCAGTGCTTCATAATTTATAATAAAGAATATCAATATGGCTATTCTTAAAAATAACAAAGGGTTTAATAATGTTATTCCGCCAAACATACCTTGCTCAAGCAACATTTGATAAGTTTCTATTTTTTGGGTTAAGAATCCCAGTTTTAATAGTTGTAGGATTGAGATGAAGTTTAATCCAAAAATTGTAGCGACAAAAACAGCAAAAATCGCTGTTATATATATATACTTATTAATTTTTGCAGGATTTAAAAAATAAAAAAAAGCAAAAATAATTAAAGAATAATGAAACAAGAATCCAACGAAAACAAGTGGGAAAAATTTTAACGGTTTTTTTTCTTGGATGTAAGGAATGCTAAGCAAAAGAATAGCGGCAGCCACGCCAACCCTGATTTGGGTCATTTCTTCTAACAAAAAAAAAGAGCCAAAATATAAGATTAAGGAAACTTGATAATATTTGGTTAAACGGGTAAGTGCAAACCCTTTAATGCTTACACCTAACATGCTGTAAATAATGAAAATACCAATAGGACTTTTGAATATTATATTCGATAACCATACAATAGCAAAAAAGGTTGGTTCTAAAAATGTGAATGGAATATTAGAAATATCATTGTAATATTCAATATAAGTTCCATAATCTGCACAACAAGAACTAGGCCTAAAGGCTGCAATTATAATTAAAACAACTATGCTAATAACATAACCAATTTTAGGAAATTTACGAAAATAGGTGTAAGCGTTAAAAATAGCTAAAACTAAAAATACAATACTATAAAACCACATGCCTCTTTTTAATGATAGTTGTTTTTAGGATATAAGAGCCTGTTTAAATTCCTGTCATAAAAATTTATAGTGCTTTTTTTATGCCCATAAATTTTGTATTTAGATATTACAACAGTACAAAAATTACAAAAAACAATGATTTTTATGTGGTAAAAGAAGCATGGAAAATATTTGAATAAAAACACAAACACGCCTTAATAACTAAGCTACTAAACAAAATACAGATTATTTAAAAAACTGTCAACAATTTATTTTCTATTTCCTCATTGGATTGCCTTTTCGCCAACTTTCTCAAGTTGTCTTGTTGAAATTGATACTGGCCTAATAAGCCCTTATCTTTTAAGATAATTCTGTTTAATAATATATTCAACTCTTCAAAATTGTTGCACAAAAAACCAATATTTCCTGCACTACTAAATAAATAATCAAAATAATGGTGCTTTAAAGCGATAATTGGTTTTGTAAAAGCAATTGCGTCCATTACAGAACCGCTTGCCCTATAAACATAATTATCTTTGGTAAAAGTAAAAATAGCATAATCAATATTGGCTATACTCTGCTCATATTGATCCTGAGCAAGTGATTTATTATTCTCTGTCAATATTTTAACGGTACTGCTGTCTTCTAAAAAAAGCTCATTTCCTATTTTGCCAATTAATTGAAATTCAACAAAACCTTTTTCTATTTCTCGTTTATGTAATTTTGATAATTCAAAAAACAACTCAGAACTTTTTTTCTTTACTGCTACGCCTATATGACCAAAAATTATCTTTTTTTCTATGGATAATTTTCTAATAGAAGATGATGGTGTAATAGGGTGTTCAATTGTAATAACTTTATCTTCCGATAAATACTTACCTGCAACTAAACTTTCTTTAACAATTTCAGATATTACTACAATCTTTGACGTTTCACCTAATTGCTTAAAAAACAACTTATATATTTCACCACGAATTTTGTTTATTGTACTGATTTTTTTTAAAAAAAGAAATTCAATTTCACCGTGTAAAAAAAAATAAACAGGAATGTTTAACAGTTTTAACTTATAACCTGTGTACAAAAGCGTAGAAGTACTGAGACATGTAAAAAAAACAACAGAAGACTGTTTAATTGTTTGTTTATAAAAATGGTTTATAAAAAACAAATCAGTTAACTTCTTTTTCATCCAGGGAAGTATTCTTTTGGTTATACTGGGTGATAATGGGCTTTCGCTGTAGGGCCGATATTTTAAATTTGCAAGATCGCTGTTTTTGCTTTTGATGGCATTTGCGTGTAGGGATTCACAAATAAAAATCACCTCTTGGTTTTTATAAACTTTAGCAATTATAGAAGTAATTGCTGCGTTAAACGTAACATGATTGTATCCATTAACTAACTTATCAATAATATAAATACTTTGTTTACTCATTATTTTATTATAACTAATCAAAGTAAGGCAACCAACTCGGATTATAATTAAGATTTTTATTTCTTTCCTTGATCTTAACAGCAGGTACACCAGCTACTACATCATATTCTGCTACACTTTTTGTTACTACAGCACCTGCACATACAACGGCCCCTTTCCCAATATGTACACCGGGAAGTATTATTGCCCTTGTTCCTATCCACACGTAATCCCCTATTACAATATCTCTCGAGCGGCCAGAGAAATTAATAGAATTATAATCATGGTCTTCGGTAATTAATTGTACTTCCGGCGAAATTGAAACTTTATTGCCAATAAACAACCTGCCTCTTCCGTCTAAATAACAATTTCTGTTTATTGTGCTATTTTCTGCTATTTGAATATTTGTGCCATAAACAAAGCAATTTAAATGTATGCTACTGCCTTTCCCAATTTTTATTCCCATTACCGTTTTGTAGTACTGATGTCTGATAAAATAAAAAGGGATTTTGTTTATCCAGTAGTTGGAAAAGTAATCTTGAAAAAAAAGACGAAAGAACTTATAAACATATTTAAAAACAGAAAGGCTTATAAACAGTTTAAAATATTTATATAAATAAAATAAGCTTTTTTTAAAATCCCAATCACCATATTTTTTAACAACATGGATACTGTCTTTGATGTTCATATAAGGGTTATTAGAAACCCCTTCTTCCAAAAAAGCAACAACAACTACGTTTACGGCACAAAATTTATAACCTTGCTTATATACTTTATAAATAAAATCTAAATCGGCCGCAATTTTAAGACGTTCTGATATTTCAAACTTAAAATGTTTTAACAAACTTGTTCTCGCAAATAAAGCACCATGACGAAAACTGGGCCCTTTCCATAAATCTTGATGCGAATGTTTGATATTTAAATCTGTGATCTGTCCATTTGCCTTGATAATTTTTGAACGGCCATATATCATCTCGCAATTGGAGTCATTTTCAATTTCTGCCGCAATTTTTTCTAAAACAAAATCTTCATATAAATAATCTCCCGAATTGACAAAAATGGTATATAAACCATTAGCCTGATCTATACCTTTATTCATAGCATCGTAGATACCTTTATCTGGTTCGCTTATCCAATAGCTTATTTTTTCTTCGTGTTTCCTGATAATATCAACTGTGCCATCTTTTGACCCTCCATCAATAATAATGTATTCAACTTTCGGATAAGTTTGGTTTATAACACTTTCAATTGTTTTTTCAATTTCACTAAGTGCATTGTAAACAACTGTTATAACTGATATTAAAGGAAGGTTTTCTTGCATTATTAATTCTAAACTGTCAAAGATAAAGTTTAAATAGAATCATTTATTACAGATTGATATATCTGTAAAGTTTTCTTACAAGTAATATCCCACGAAAAATGCTTTAACCTACTTTTACCCTTTACTATTAAAGAGTTCCTTAATACCCGGTCTGTAATTATCGTGTTTAAAGCTTTTTGAATAGAATTTCCATCTTCTGGATCAAAGTATAGTGCAGCTTCTCCACCCACCTCCGGTAGCGAACCTCTATTACTTAATAAGCATGGACAACCGCAGGCAAATGCTTCTAAAACAGGTATCCCAAAACCTTCATACGCACTTGGAAAGATAAAAGCGTAGGCATTGCCGTATAAAGAAGCAGCTTTGATATCAGTAACAAGCTCCTGTTTAACGTGGTTTTTTAATCCTAATTTATTAATATGTGCAGTTTCAGCATCAGTAAACTTACCGCCACCAGCACAAATAAACAACAAGTTAAAGCTTTTTAAGGTGGATGCTATAGCTTCAATACAAAAGTTAAAGTTTTTCCAAGCCACCCTATTCCCTACATATAATATATACTTCTGTTGGGTATTATTTACATAAATTATATCCTTAACTTGTATAGAGTTGCCTAAACCTATAACTTTTATTTTATCAGCATTTATTTGATAAATATCTATGAGGTCCTTTTTAGTGGTTTCAGAAACCGAAATAATTGTTTGTGCTTTTTTTAAGACCTCTTTTTTAAAAACTATCGTTTTATAATCTTTGGCCAAAAATTCATACTTGTTAGAAAACTTTTCATGGATCATATCATGGAAAGTAACAACGTAAGGTTTATTTTTTAGATATTTTAAAAAATAAGGGTCATAATAGGTGGGATGAAATATATCGTACTTGTTTTCTTTGATGTATTTAATAGAAGCCCTCTTATTCAGATATCTTTTAATACGCGTTCTACCTCGAAACTTAGAACCAAGAAAAAATGGAGAAGCGTTAAAATAATCCTTATCTAAAGTATAAACATTTTCTGAAAACCTGATAGAGTTTGTTACTGCATGATTTAGTTTGGTTATCCCCCTCGTTAATTCATAAAAGTATCTTGGAACGCCTCCAAAGTTTAAAAAATCAAAGGCTTGACAATCGTATAAAATTTTCATAAAATATAAAGCCTGTTTAAAATTTACTTATTAAGTTTCTATGCTTCTTTTATCACCTAAAAATTAATGTCCAATTGGTTTTTGGTTTGTTTATGTTGAAGTAAACACCAATTTTATAGGGGTAAAAGAAGTATTGGGTATTTTCTTGTTTAAATTTGAACAGGCCCCCTTAGACCTTACTTAAATTGTAATCCTTCATTAATAAGGATTCATTTTTAGAAGCAAAATAATCTAAAAGTTTGGCGCTTAAATATGTTGTAGATAGCTTGAATTTGATTGGACTAATTTTATTTTTAGTAAATAAATGTAGGTTAACACCGTTAGTGTAAAAATTTAGATTGAATTTTTCTCCTAACAAGCGTAAAGATTTAACAGTATAGAACGCAATATGCTGCCCTGTTTCAGGCATTATATACCACCAATCTTCAGGGGATTTTAAATCAGGTTTTTGTATTTCAGTTGAAAAAAATATATTGGTGCTCCATTTTAACATTTCTTTAAGTTCTTCCACAGGGTTAACCAAGTGTTCAAATAATTCAAAAGCTGTTAAAAGTTCGTAATCAGGAGATGCAGGGGAAACTTTATCAAAATCTTTAGCAAACAGGTTTTCGCAATAAGTATCATACCGATAATACTCGTAGCCTTTGTCTCTCATTATCCTTGTTAATAATCCATATCCACCGCCAAAATCTATAAATCTACCTTTTTTGTTAAATATAAATGATATTAAGCAAGATACTATCGGGGCGAAAGAAAGATTACGGTGTACCAATCCGATATCCTGTTTTGTTATAGCACTACTATAAGCCTCGTCCAGCCAATGTGGCATATCGGTTTGGATAAAACCACAATTAACACATCTATAATATGTTTCATTATACTTCTTTAAAATTAGGCCATTAAAACATTCCTGTATTTCACTATTACAAATTTTGCAACTCTTCATATGACATTTTAATAAACTAACTTATAATTATTTATAACAATATATTTTAGTTTGTAATAACAACCTAATTATTTAAGCTTAATTAACTTTACAACTATTTTTTTAAGATGATACTTTAGGTAATATTTCCCCCTCTGAATTGGAGATGGAATATATTTCTTTACTTGTTTAATATCACTAATTACATTAGGAATAATAAAATCAGGATGCACCATTTGATCATATTTTTCAAAAAGCAAGTTTGAGAGAACATTTTCTGCATCATGTGTATGGGTAGCATCTTTATTAAAACCAATATTTGAAATCATGTTGTAATTAGGCTGGATGCACAAACCATTATTTATCATATTACAAAACACATATTGATAGTCCCATGTATCCAAACCACTTTGCTTGATTAATTTAAACTGTTTATAAAAATGGTTTGCAACCAATTTATCCGGAATAATATTATTAAACAAAGACAAACTTGTAACTTTGTCAAAAAGGGTTAAATTCACGTCATAATCTTTCCATACCCGCCTCCAGGAAGCCCAACCCCATATACTGGTTAACTTTGAAAAATAATAGGTATCACTACTTATCTTTCCAGCATTCAAGTTACTGCCACTAATATGCCGTATTCTTGTATCATCTCTATATTTGTCAAGCAAAATATCACAATATTCAAAAAATTGTTGACTTGGCAAACAATCATCTTCTAAAATTATGCCTTCAACTTCATTTTCAAAAAACCATGTTATATTGTTACTAACTGCAATTTTGCAACCATAATTTATATTATGAAATAACGTTTTTACATCACAATCCCAATCTATTTCATTTACAATAGCTTGTGTTTTTTGGCACAATTCAATATCTGTTGCTTTGTTTTTACGAGGGCCGTCTGCAGCTATATATAACTTTGATGGCTTAACCTCTTTAATTCTATCAAATACCCTTCTTGTTTCTTCCGGCCTATTAAATATTAAAAACAACACTGGAGATTTACATATATAATTTACCATTTCAATAACATCAACTATATTTATAAAAAAACATATCAAACTTTTCGTTTTTAATTTTTACAAATATATCTTTAACAATTTACTGCCAATCAAAAGCCAAAAGAAATATTAACATTTTAAGGGCCTGTTTAAATTTTATTCAATTTATTTTCCATGCTTCTTTTACCACCAAAAAATCATTGGCACATATTGTACTTTTTGTATCAATGCAACATTTAAAACAAAATTTACAGGCATAAAAGAAGCATTATAATTATTAACCCTAAGCTTGTCAAAAGATATGACAGAATTTAAAAAGGACCTTAATTGATTACCATACTATAACTAATAATTACTGCTTGTTTTTAACATTAAATATTTTTTTTATTTTACCAACTATCCTTTTTTTATAAGTATAAAAAAATGGATTGTAGAATTTATAAGGCGTAATTTTTAAATATTTAAAATACAAGTAACGATAAGGGTGATTGTTGTTATAATCCCAAGGTTTAAAAGACCCAGTATAATGAATTACAACTGGCAAATTCGGCATCTTCTCTTGAAGTGCAAATGCATTATAAACAAAGGGAAGCGGCGACCATTTATCGTAAAAAAACATATTTAATACATCCTGGTCCCACCATAATAATTCCTGCTTAAATTCTTCAGCTATTTGAATTAAATGCTGTGGGGCTTTTTCATTTCTCCATGCTTTTAAATTTATATACATTACACCTGCATTAAAATACTTCATTGTTTCAAAACCCAAACTATTAAGTCTTTTTACATTAACAATATCATCATCCTTTACAGCAAACAATGAATTGGAGTTGCAACTATTGTCAAAATTTATTTGTGAAAAATATCTAAGCGGCCCTGTTACAACAATATCAGAGTCAATAAACAAACCGTAATTTACATCATTTGGGATAATTTCTGTAAGTAATAGTCTGAAGTAAGTGGCTTTAGAAACATGGTCTGTTATTTTAAATTCTTCAAATAACTTAGGGTTTAATGAATATAATTCTAAAGTTACACCATATCTTTTTTTTATGAAATTACTTGCTCTGTTTAAAATTGATATTTTTTTAAGATCATGAATTACAAATACCCTTATTGATAAATCTTTATTGTTTTCTAAAATAGACGTTAGTGTTACTGTAAAATGTTGTATGTAATTTTCATCAATCGTAAAAAAAATGTTCAACTGATTTTCCATCAAGTAAAGCTATTAGTCAAATATATAGTATCTTTTTTAAAATTATTTTAAAGATCCTGTAAATGCTATAATCTGAATAGTACATTGCTTTCTGAAGAAATTCTATATATTTATAATCCTTCATAAATGCATCGTTAGGGAAGCTTTGAATAAGTTTCGCCTTCATTTTTCTACGTTCGGTAAATAACAGTGACGACACTTTACTCGTAGTACTTAATTGATGTGACCTAAATAAAATCAGTTTATCTTTTATATAATAAACATCGTAAAATAGCGTTAACCTGAGCCAAAAGTCCCAGTCAAGTATGTAAACAAAGCTTGGGTCGAAATATCCAATTTTATCAATCACAGAACGTCTAATCATTGCAGAAGGCAACCCTATTAAATTATGTATTTTATACAACAGCCGATGATATTTCTTTCCCTTAAACAATTTGTCGGCTTTATGAACATCCGACCAATGTTTCCAAGCCAATTGCGCCCAATGGGTTTCTGATATTACTTCGTCATCAGAACCAATAATTTTAATATCTGAATGAACTACACCCACTGTAGGAAAACTGTCAAGTACCGCTACTTTCTTTCTGATACATCCTTGCAACATGATGTCATCATCACTAAAAATATGGATATATTCACCTTTACAAAGTTTTAATGCTATATTGTGGTTGTTTGTGATACCAACATTTTCATCGTTTCGTTGGTAAACTATTCTATCATCATGAAAAGATTTTATAACTTCTTCTGTATTATCTGTTGAAGAATTATCTGTTACAATAATTTCATAATCCGTATAATCTTGTAAAAAAATACTTTCAATAGCTTTTTTTAAATAAGCTGCCCTGTTAAAAGTTGGGATAATTATGGAAACTTTAGGCATTGGTTATTTATTTCTATTCATAAAGTTTAACACACTTCTTTTGTTAATATAAAACACAGGCAAAAGAAATAAAATTGTTATACCTGCTGCTGATAAAAACAATATTATCCATTGATTAATAGCTTTAAAAAAATCATTAAACTCATAATAAAACAAAACTCCAAAAAATGAACAGCCAATAACAGGTTTCAAAATATAATAAAAGTACTGCTTCCAATCGAAATCCATATTTTTAAAAGCAATATAGGGTACAAACCAGCCAGATGTTAAAATGCCTGCTATAATTGTGGCAACCACTATTCCAGTAATGCCATATAAACGGCCAAGTATAATAGATAGTGCTAAGTTGGCAGCCGCTTCTATCAAAGACATTATTGAAAACCCTTTGGTAAACCCGGCCCCGTTTAAACATACTGCTGTAACATGTATAATAGAATGATGAATAAGAAACATGTAAGATACAACTGCTATAAATGTAATCCCTGCATAATATTGCCCACCTACCCATAGTTTAATAAAAGGAAAAGCTATAATTATAATTATCCAAAAACCTGCCGTTGCAAGCGATAATGATAACTGCATTATATTATTGTGGATATCTCTAAATGGCTTTTTAGAACCAGCACCAGATAACTCAATCATTGCCGGCAATGCATTATCCGTTATTTTCCATATCAGTTGTGAAACAATTTCCGGAATTTTAGAGGTTATAGAATAAATAGTTACAGCCGATAAGGATATAATTGATCCAATCATGATGCGATCGGTTTGAAAAATTATCTGAACAGCTATCCCGTTTAAAAAAATAAAAAAACCAAAAGAAAACATTTCTTTTAGTAATGAATAGTCAAAATCTTTTATTGAAATAGATATACTACGATAATATTTTTTAAAAAAATAAACATTAATTATCCCGCTTATTATTAAAACAATTATTTGAGCATAAACAAAGCTCCACAAATTGTATCCCAAGTATATAAATAGAACAATTAATATTGTATTTAAAATACCGGTAGCGAATATTATACTATTAGACAGCACTTGCCTCTGATGGGCAAAAAAAACTCCGGTTACAGCTTTAACTAAAAATTGCAAACCTACAATTACACTTATAATGGAAATGATGTGAGTTACCTGATGTTCAAAATTATTAGTGATCTTAAAAGCCATTGATGCAAAAGGAGCCAAACCTATACCTATTACAGAAACTATTACTCCTAAAAAAGCGTATATTATAAAAGAAGTAGATATAATCTTTCTGCTATTAGATATGGCTTCCTCACTTTCTCCGCGGGCAGTAGCCAGATACCTCACCATTCCGGAGGTTAGACCAAAATCAAAAATTCCAAGATAACCTACAATTTGAAAAATGATAATGGATAAACCATACACTTGTGCATTAAGATGATGAATAATAAATGGTGTTGAAAATAAATTTAACAACAAGTTTATTACCATAAAGACTTGGGAAGAAATTATTCCTTTTAAAGCAGAGTTAGCACGGCTCATAAATCACTTAAATTTGATACTTAGTTTTAAGTACCAAACTTTATCCATTAATGTAATCCCTTATTGTATCCGTAATATAATCATAATGATTATCGTTCAACCCGGGCCATACCCCCAACCAAAATGACTGGTTCATGATGATATCTGTGTTTTTTAAACCTCCGCTTACCCTGTGATGTACATTTGTATAGGCTGGCTGGCGCAATAAGTTTCCGGCAAATAACAACCTTGTCCCTATTTTATGTTGTTCCAAATGTTGAACTAACATGTGCCGGTCTGCGGCATCTCCTTCTCGCAACGTCATCAAAAACCCAAACCAGGATGGGTCGCTCTCAGGTGTTGGTTCTGGCAGGACAAAAACCTCCTCAAACTCTTTCATACGCTCGTATAATGCTTTATAATTCTGTCGGCGCTTCTCTACAAAACGGTCTATCTTTTTAAATTGTGATACCCCGATTGCGGCTTGCATATCAGTTACTTTTAAATTAAACCCAACATGCGAATAGGTATATTTATGGTCATACCCGTAAGGCAACGATCCTAACTGTTGAGAAAACCGGCAGCCGCATGTATTGTCTCGTCCAGGTTCACAATAGCAGTCCCGGCCCCAATCCCGAAAGCTTTCGGCAATTTTGGCCAATTCAGGATTGTTAATTAATACGGCACCACCTTCGCCCATGGTTATGTGGTGTGCAGGATAAAATGAGAAAGTTGAAATATCACCAAATGTCCCGGTTTTTTTGCCTCTGTAAGTTGCTCCCAAGGAATCACAGTCATCTTCTACAACCCATAAGTTATATTTTTTTGCCACACGCATCACTTCATCCAGATTAAATGGGTTTCCTAAAGAATGCGCGATCATGATGGCTTTGGTTTTAGAGGAAACAGCTTGTTCGATCAGATCTGCCTGTACATTATGCGTAGCAATATCTACATCTACAAAAACCGGAACAGCGCCAAATTGCACAATTGGATTAACCGTGGTTGGAAAACCTGCTGCAACGGTAATCACTTCATCTCCAGGCTTAATTGCACGGTCGCCCAATTTAGGTGATGTTAAAGAATAAAAGGCAACCAGATTGGCTGACGAGCCGGAATTAACCAATAGTGTTTTTACCGCCTTAAAATAGGAAGTAAAATTACTTTCAAACTGATTAGCAAACCTTCCTGCGGTTAACCATCCATCTGCTACGGCTTCCATACCTAACAGCAAATCATCTTCTTCGATTATCTTTCCGGTTACAGGTATATAATCTTTGCCCGGTTCCGAAATTTTTGTTGTTTTTAGCTCAAAGCCCTGAGCGTTTATAGTTTGACTGATCATTATTGCTTTTTTAAGTAATCATCTACATTTGAAAAAATAAAATCAGGATATTCTGAAGCAAACTTTGCCGCTATTAAACCGCCACGAAGAGGGCGAAGGGCAGCCTGGTTTAGTGATGCTGTTTTTACCGGTATAATTTTGATCTTATTGGCATAATAAGCATTTATGCGTTGCAATAATTGTACGCGCGATAAATAATCTGTACTTGCCAAATGATAGATACCTGTTCTATTATCTTGTACTAAAAGGTAAATTGCTTTTGCCACATCTGCTGCGTTTACCGGTGTTGCAAGCTGATCAACCGGTGCTTTAATCTCAACAAATTCTTTTTGCTTTACAGAATCTAATATTCTGGCAATAAAATTTTTGTTTCGAATTTCATTCCCATAAACATTGGTAATACGCAAAATTAAATGATCAGGATATGTTAAAACTAATTTTTCTGCTTCCAATTTATGTTTGCCATAAACATTTAATGGTTCAACTTTATCTGTTTCTATATAAGGCCCATTTTCGCCATTAAACACATAGTCTGTAGATAGATATACAAATTTTGAATTGTTATTTTTTGCCAGTAAAAGAAGCATTTGTGTAGATGCAACAGTTAGCTGGTAACTTAAATCCTGCTCTGTTTCGCATTGATCTACATTGGTTAATGCGCCGGTATGGATAATTACATCCCAGTTTTCTTTGCTTATTTCAATCGGTACTTCTTTTAGCGGGTCAAAATAAACAGAATGATCGGTTGAATAACTTAGGTGGGTTCCCAAGTTGATTCCGTCTTTATTGTTCTTCCCAAAAACCTGGTACAAGTTACTGCCCACCAATCCGGATGCACCAATAATCAACACTTTCATTAAACTGCAATTAACTTTTTGAAATCTTCAAATGACTGGTCTCTTTCAGAAATAATTGGGTTTTCAACATTCCATTCAAAACCGAACGAATCCCATTTGATGCCATCTTCTGAGGCTTTGTTTTGCGCGGTTGTAGTATGGTATTCTACCAAACTATTGTCTTCTAAACTTAAAAAACCATGTGCAAAACCTTTTCCAATATAAATGGCGTTTCTTTTTTCTGCACTCAATTCAACCGAAAAAAATTCGCCATAAGTAGGAGATGATTTTCGAATATCCAATACTACATCCAAAGTCTTACCGGTTACCGCATAAACTAATTTAGCATGGTCGTGCGGCGGATTTTGAAAATGCATACCTCTGATCACATTTTTGTGGGATACTGAAAAGTAGTTTTCTACAAATAAGTAATCTAACCCATGAGATTGAAATACATCGTCGTGAATGGTTTTTACAAATTCGCCTCGTGTATCCCGGTGGATATGATATTCTAACAAAAACAGATCGCTAAATGGTGTGCCGAATATTTTCATGTATTTTACCTATAAGCCCATTCGGCTTTACTTTTAGCTTTTGTAACGTAATTTTGAATTTGTTGCACCCTGTTTTCTAAAATTGATTTTGAATGGTCATTTTCTGCCTGATAACCTTCTACTGTAAATTTCACGGTTTCATCAAATGAAAGTACAGGCTTCCAACCTAACCTGTTTACAGCTTTTGATATATCCAACTTCAAAAAATGAGCTTCGTGGGGCTTGTTTGTATTTTCCGGAATGGTATAACCGCCCGTATGATCAATTTGCAATATTTTTTCTATCAAATCCTGAACTGAATAATTTGCAGAATCTTCCGGTCCGAAATTCCATCCGCCAACAAACGGTTTACCTTTTAAAAATAAGGCTGCGCCCAAATTTAAATAACCGCTTAATGGCTCTAAAACATGCTGCCAGGGGCGAGTTGCGCTTGGGTTACGGATTGTTAATTTCTCTCCGGCCTTTACTGCCCGGAAATAATCGGGCACGATACGGTCGGCAGCCCAATCCCCGCCACCGATTACATTGCCGGCACGGGCAGAAGCCACGCAGCAACTTTCACCATTAAAAAAAGAGTTTATGTAGGATGAAGTAATTAATTCGGCGCAACCTTTTGAAGCACTGTAAGGATCTTTCCCGCCCATTGGGTCATTTTCGCGATAGCCCCAAACCCATTCTTTGTTATCATAACATTTATCACTGGTAATGTTTACTGCTGCTTTTACAGATGGTGTTTGGCGTACGGCTTCAAAAAAGTTTACTGTACCCATCAGGTTTGTTTCAAAGGTTTCGACCGGGTTTTGATATGATAATAAAACTAAAGGCTGAGCGGCAAGATGAAAAGCAATATCTGGTTGTACATGCTTAAAATAATCTTTTAATTTTTTTGCATCACGAACATCACCTACCATATGGTCAACTTCTTTAGCCAAGTTGCAGGTTACAAAATTATCTGCATCAGATGATGGAGCCAAGGCATAACCATAAACTTCAGCTCCCAATTCTTTTAACCAAATTGCCAGCCACGATCCTTTAAAACCGGTATGGCCTGTAATCAACACTTTTTTCCCGTGGTAACAATTCCAAAAACCCATATTACCAAATTTTCCATTTCGCCCTGTTCTGAGACCACTCTTCTTCCAGCTCGTGCTTATCCCGAAGTGTGTCCATCGGCTTCCAAAACTTGTCGTGTTTAAAAGCCATCATCTGCCCTTCTTCTGCAATCTTTTCCATTGGTTCGCGTTCCCAAATCGTGCTGTCGCCATCTTTAATATAGTTAAATATTTCGGGTTCACAAACAAAAAAACCACCGTTAATCCAGGCACCATCACCTTTTGGTTTTTCCATAAATGATTTTACCTGATTAGCTGCATCCATATTGATGGCACCAAACCTGCCTGATGGCTGTACGGCAGTAACAGTACAATACTTTCCGTTGGCTTGATGGAATTTTAACAATTCGGTAATGTTGACATCAGAAACGCCATCGCCATACGTCAGCATAAAAGGTTTGTTTTCGGTATGTTGCTGGATCCTTTTGATCCGGCCACCTGTCATGGATTCGTTTCCGGTATCTACCAAAGTTATTTTCCAAGGTTCTGCCTGAGAATCGTGCACTTCCATCGAATTTTTTGCCAGATCAATGGTAACATCCGATTGATGCAGAAAATAATTGGCGAAGTATTCTTTCACCACGTAGCCTTTGTAGCCCAGGCAGATGACAAAATCATTAAAACCATGGGCAGAATACATTTTCATGATGTGCCAAAGTATCGGCATACCACCAATTTCGACCATTGGTTTTGGCTTTAAAACCGTTTCTTCGGATAACCTGGTACCTAAACCACCAGCAAGCAACACAACTTTCATGTAGTAAAATCTATATATTTTTACGCAACAGCAACTTCTACGTTGTCCACCAAAGGAAAACTACAACATAAAAGACATTCATCGGTAATTAATCCTTCGGGCCTGGTTGCAAGGCCTATCATTTTAACCTCACCTTTTAAAAGTACGGCCTTGCAAAGCAAACAACTTCCGGTTTGGCAGGAGTACGATAAATCGAGCATTGCATCCAGCCCGGCTTCTAAAATACTTTTGCCTTTAACTACTTCAACCAAAGATTTTACACCAGCTTTAATCACCGTTACCATCCTGGTACTGATATTTTCAAACTCGACCGGGTCTCTTACAATCTCAAAATCTTCCGTCAGGATGCTTTGATCGTTGACACCTAAACCCAGCAATGCTGTTTTTACCGACTCTTTTAATCCGGTTGGGCCGCAGATATAATGCAACATTTGGTTTAAATCTCCTTCTGCCTGCATTACCGAAAGTACTTTTGCCGGATCAATTCGTCCTTCAATAATAGTTGGATTAACCTCGCTGATAGCAAGCTTAGTATGAAAATCCCAGGAAGTAAAATTTGGATATACTGTTTTTAGTGCCATAATTTTATCCTTAAAAATCACACTTTCCAAACTGCGGTTGCCATAAACCAGCGTAACTTGCTTGCCTGTATTTTTAGACAATGCTTCTTTTAGGATAGAAAAAAGTGGCGTTATCCCGCTTCCTGCCCCCCATAGTACAATATGCGTAGCTGTTGTTATTGAATCAGGATTTAGGACGAAACTTCCCATCGGTTCCATTACTTCCACCAGATCACCTGTTTTTAACCGGTCGGCAATATGGTTTGAAACAATGCCTCCCGGAACCTGCTTTACCGTAACCTCCAAATCCTGATCAAAACCTGGTGCAGAGGAAAACGAATAAGGCCGGATATACCTGCGGCCATTGATGTGAAAGATCAGGGTTAGGTATTGGCCAGCTTGGTATTTTATTTTTTTTAACCCCGGCTGTTTAAATACTACGGTTAGTGTATCCGCTGTTTCTTTACGTAACCCTATAACTTTAAGTGTATAATGTTTCATATTATACCTGTTAATTAAGGATTGCGGTAAAAATTTTACGAACAGAAAGGATTAAGGTGATTAAAAAAACGCCTAAAAACCCACCCACTAAAATCCCTTTTAATTTGCCTAAACTACTTACAAACAGAGGCAATACAGGCCTGTCGATCACTTGGATTAAAGGTGTTTCCTGGCGTAATGAAATTTTAGAAACTTCTAAATTTCTCACAATCTCTCCATAAATAGCAGAGTTAGCCTGTACATCAACTTGTCGTCGTTGAGAAGGCACACGTAAGGTAAGCAAAGCAGGGTTGGCATTGGGTGCGGCATCAATAGCGGAAGCTACACCACCGATAGATGAATTCAAAACCCGTTTTACACTATCGGCTTGTTTTTGCAGGATCATTACATTTTGCGAACTTTTTTTTGTTTTGGTTTCGGTATAAAAGTTGTTTACCGTTTCTACCAATTTGTTGTTAAACTCTTTAGAAAAAAGCTCATCATCGGTAGCAATATCTACTTTTAAAATGTTCAGTTTTTTATCAATCTTATCAACGCCCAAAATTTTAGTCCTTAAAAGTCCAACCAAATCCGAAATGATACTGTCCTGCTTCCGGTTAAATTTGTCAGGATCACCATAAAAACTGATGGAAGAAATATGGTCTTTCTCTTTCCATTTGTCGCGCAGCTTATTAAAATTGATGTAACGGTCAATCAGCAACTGCTTTTTCCCTTCAATCACAACTGGACTAAGCAATGTTTTTTCCAACATCACCCGGGACCGGTACAATTCAATAATATTGTCGCCTTGAAATATCCCGCCAGCCCCTCCGCCAATATCTATCCCTGCCAACGATGCTAAACCGGCATATTGGCCTAAACCTCCGCCTTTACTATCTTCTAAAACAAACGTGCTGGTTGCGATATAAAGCGGTTTTCGGTAGAAGGAATATGCCAAACCCAACAACCCGCCCATAATACCACATATCGTAATCAAAACCCATTTGCTTTTTAAATAAGCAATTGCAGACTTTACTTTTAAAACGAGTTCTTTTAAAGATATTTCTTCAGAATCAGAAATGCTATTTTTTTCCATTTAGTATCTTCTAAACCATCCTTTACTACTTTCGCAAACCGACAATCTATTTGGTAACACTTATTATCCCTAAAATAATAGCGCCTAATGAAGCTAAACCTGTGGTCAGCCCTAAAACTGTTTGAATGGCGTTAACCGGGTTTTTAGGTTTGTTAGGCACAAAAATTTCGCTCCCCGGCCTTATACTGGGGTGATTGTTAAAGAAAAGGATTTTCTTCGTCCCTTTTACCGTTCCGTTTGGATAAACCACATAAGCAGCGCTTTTTAAGGCATTGGACGAAAAACCACCTGCATTATAGACATAAGACTTAAACGATTTTGATTTGCTGTAAACCACGGCACTCGGATAAAGCACTTCGCCGTTTACACGTACAACCTGCTGTTCTTTTGGCACCCGTAAAACATCGCCATCTTCCAGTATTAAATCAGTCTTTGTACCTGGTTTTTCTATTATTTTCCGCAGGTCAATACCTACATAATTATTGCGGGGCTGCAAATTATTGGTATTCGTTGTATCGCCCCTGTTGGTCCTTCTTAAACGGCTCACTTGCTCATTCCTTTCCAATCTTAAAGCCGTGGTATCGGTTTTATTTTTATCAACACCTAAAATAGCAATGTTGCTTCTTTTTAAGGAACCGCCTTGTACATCGGCCGAGACAGTTAAACCACCGGCACGCCTAACCAAATCAGAGATTTTTTCGTCTTTGGTTTGAATGGTGTAGGATCCCGGATACAGCACCTCGCCTTCTACCCTTACGGTCCTTTGTTTTTCAAACCCCGGGAGGCTGTACACCGAAACTATATCAAAAGGCTGCAGCACAAAATCAACACCGGCAAGCTTAAGCTGGCTATCCACATTAACACTAAAAACCTGCGCAACTTTACTGTTTTTTGATTCCGGGTCAGCGTTGTACACCCTTCGGGCCACTTCAATGCGTTTCGGGCTGGCCCCTTCTGCAAAACCACCGGCATATAAAATCAGGTCTTCCAATTTCATGTTTTGTGCGTAATCAATTGTGCCCGGCTTTCTTACCGACCCATTGATCGTAACCTGATATTTATTGCGCAGATCAAAAATAGAAGAAATAAAAACCACGTCTTCCCTTTGCAGTGGGATGGTTACTGCTTTGTTTAGCACATCTTTTACGCTGAAAGAAATCAACTCCGTACTGTTATCGGGTTTTAGCCTGGTAATCGTACCACGTTCTGTAAAAGCATCTTCCCGCAAACCGGCTGCTTTTTCAAGCAATTGACCCAAATTTAACCCGTTTTGCAGTTCGTATTCGCCCGGGCGAAACACAGCACCGTTAATAGTAACGCGGTTTACAAAACGGTTAAGCACAGATTCTATGTAATAAATATCGCCGCGCAAAGGCATATAATTTGAATAATCGGCTTCTACCAAGTCTGTCAATTTACGCTGCTGGCCGCTTATTTGAGAAATTTTTATCCTGGATACGTAAGCGCTATCGGTAAAACCTCCGGCAAAATTTAAAACAGTTTGAAAGCTTTCGCCTGGCAAAACTTCAAACAAGGCCGGAATTTTAACCTGTCCAAGCAATTCTACCCGGGTGCGGTAAGTAGGCACGCGGATCACGTCCTGGTCGCGTAAAGCAATGTTGTCTTTCTGGTTGCCCTTTACCAAAAAATCATACATATCCAATATCCTGATGATCCGGTTGTTTCTGATCACTTCAATCTGCCTGAAACTACCCGTTTCGCTTGGGCCGCCTGCCGCATACAGGGCATTAAAAACAGTGGCCAGCGAAGGCAAAGTGTAAGTGCCAGGCCTTTCCAACTGCCCAATCATGATTACTTTAATGCTGCGGATATTGCCCAAACTCACCTGCACATTTGTACCATGACCAATAGCATAATTATTTGCTGCCAGTTTAGCTTTAATCATTGCTGTAGCCGTTTCAATCGTCTTACCGGCCACATTTAAAATACCAATGCCGGGAATATTAATATTGCCTTCGGGAGAAACATCCAACCGCCAGTTTACCAACGAATTACCGTAAACGTTGATATTAAGCTGGTCATCAGGCCCGATGATATAATTTATCGGGGTCGCCAGTTTAAGGTTAGGCTCAAAAGAATTGTTTTTACCTTTAAAAAGGTCGGCGCCAAATATTTTAGGCTTTAAATCTGCAAAAAGGTCAACCCGGTTTGTGGTATCTAAAGCCTCTGGCTTGTAGTTTAAATTTCTTTTGCCGGCAAGGATCGTATCCGACAAACTGTTGCCCGCCGTACTGCTTTTTCGGATTTGGATAATCCTGGCCTGCAGTTTTTGAAGCTGCCCGTTTGCCAATCCCCTGGCCTGCGCCTGCTGCAACAACTCGGTATCGCTAATACCCTGATTTTGCGCCTGCTGCAACAGTTGTTTAATCTGCTGATCGGTAAGGTTATCTACATTAATGGTAGAAATGTTATCCAGGTTGGTTTGTGCCGATGCTGTTTTTACCGCACAAAAACTGATAAAAACAGAAAGTAAAAAAACAAGAAAAGTAGCTTTGTTCATACATTTAAACGATTAGAGCATGGGTTGCACCACTCCAATACAGAATACAAATTTTTTCAAAAGTAAATTAAATTATCATTTTTTGGAAAATTAAAACAACAGGTTAATTTTAAATTAAAGAAACAGAAACACCATTTATGCTTTGATCAGAAACTGTTGATGCTTCTTTTACCCATAAAAATTTGGTGAAAAAGTTTTGCATAAAAAATTGTCTTAATGGTGCCATTTACCTTAAAAATATCCTAATTAGAAATTAATCTACCTTAACCTGCTTCTTTTACGGCAACTGATAAAAAAAGTTAATCATTTGTTAAATATATTTTTAATTATACTGGTTAGCTGTTGTTTACCTCGCGGTTTTCGGTTTTCTGTTATAAACCATTTTTCTAAAACAGCTTTGGATTGGTTGTTTTTTTCGCCCAAAACGTTTCCCCGGCCATTTTTTTGGCCGCCGGTTAAACTTTTTAAACTTACCAATAGTTAGAGTTTAAATTTATATTTGGGCCTTTGATAAGTACAGGGCCAACAACAATGCTTCTTTTAGCACATAAAAATTGGTATTCGGTTTGGTGTTTACAAAAGCCGGATACTTCACTGATTTTTGCACGATAAAAGAAGCACCAATCAAATTAAATCTTAAAAACCAACAACATATATCAATGATCCATCCAGGCGGCAGACAAAGGGTTATCATCACCAACGTATTTCCAAAAGTTGAAGAAGGAAAATTTCCGGCAAGGGTTGTGCTGGATGAAATTGTTACTTTATCGGCAGCTATTTTTGGCGACGGGCATGACGAGATTGCCGCAAGCATTTTTATCAAACCTACATCCGAGGCGTTGTGGAAAGAGCTTCCGATGAAATTGATCAACAACGACCATTGGGAAACGGAATTTAAAGTAGAACAACTGGGTTTTTACGAATTTCAGGTAAAAGCATGGGAAGACCATTACACCACCTGGAAAAAAGGCCTGCAAAAGAAGTACGAGGCCGGCCAGGATATTTTGGTCGAACTGCAAATCGGTGTTCAATTATTGGAGCAGGCGGCAGCCGGAAACGAAACCAACAAAGCAGAACTTTTGGCCTGGGCAGATGAGTTAAAACAGGCAGAAAGCCCGGCACAAAGTGTGGTTTTGGCTTTAAGTGAGGAAGTTGCAAAGGCAATGTACCAGTTTCGGCACGAAGATTTGATTACCGTTTATCCAACCGTTTATAAAATTGAGGTAGAACGGAAAAAAGCAGCTTACAGCACTTGGTACGAACTTTTTCCGCGTTCGGCTGCTGCGGAAGCAGGCAAACACGGGACTTTTCGGGATGTCATCCAACTGCTGCCGCGCGTGCAAAAAATGGGATTTGATGTGCTTTACTTTCCTCCGATTCATCCAATTGGCGAAAAAAATCGAAAAGGCAAAAACAATTCGTTAACGGCTGGTCCGGAAGATCCCGGATCACCTTGGGCAATCGGCAACCGAAAAGGCGGCCACAAAGCCATCCATCCGCAACTGGGAACGGTACGCGATTTTAGGACACTCATAAAAGAGGCCGGTAAAAGAAGCATCGAAATTGCGATGGACATTGCTTACCAGTGTGCACCAGACCATCCTTATGTAAAACAACACCCGCAGTGGTTTAAGTGGCGGCCAGACGGAACGGTGCAATACGCCGAAAACCCGCCTAAAAAATACGAGGACATTTTGCCTTTTAATTTTGAAACCGACGACTGGCAAAACCTGTGGCAGGAACTGAAAAGCGTAATTGATTTTTGGGTTGATGAAGGGATCCGTATTTTTAGGATTGACAACCCGCACACCAAAGCTTTTCATTTTTGGGAATGGATGATCGGCGAAGTGCGCAAACAACATCCCGAGGTTATTTTCCTGGCCGAAGCCTTTACCCGTCCGCGCGTGATGGAACGGTTGGCGAAGATCGGTTTCAACCAATCTTACACCTATTTTACCTGGCGCAATACCAAGCAGGAAATTGAGGAATACATAACGGAGCTGACCAAAACAGACATGCGCTATTATTTCCGCCCCAACTTCTGGCCCAACACGCCTGATATTTTGCCTCCTGCTTTAATCCAGGGCGGAGAAAATGCACATATCATGCGCGTGATTTTGGCTGGAACCTTATCTTCCAACTACGGTTTGTACGGCCCGGTTTACGAGTTTGGCATTAACGAACCGCATGGCGCAAAAGAAGAATACATTGACAATGAAAAATACGAGACCAAGCATTGGGACTGGGAAAGAAACACACGCATCGGCGAAATTATCACGCGGTTAAACCATATCCGCAGAAATAACACCGCACTGCAAAGCACCTGGAACATTGAATTTGCCGAGACCACCAACGACCAGATTATCTGTTACACAAAGTTTGATTTGCAAACCAATAATTTGTTAATTATTGCCATAAACCTAGATGTACACAATACGCAAAGTGCCAGGGTAAAACTGCCTTTATCAAAAATAGGTTTAGATTACGACAAGCCTTTTCAGGTGCAGGATTTATTGAGCGGCGACAATTACACCTGGCAGGGCGAATGGAACTTTGTACAACTAAACCCTTATTTAATGCCTGCCCACCTATTCCTTGTCCAACAATAATTTTTATACAATATACAACCAAAATATGTCCGAAGAAAGAACAGTATTAGACGATAAATTGCATTGGTATAAAGATGCCGTAATTTACGAACTGCATATCAAAGCTTTTAACGATGGCAACTGCGATGGCATCGGTGATTTTAAAGGGCTGATGGAAAAGCTGGATTACCTGCAAGACCTCGGCATTACGGCCATCTGGATGCTCCCTTTTTATCCTTCGCCGCTGAAAGATGACGGCTATGATATTGCTGATTATTACAACATCAACCCTTCTTACGGCGATATCAAAGAGTTTAAACAACTGCTAAAAGAAGCCCATAAAAGAGGCTTAAAAATAATAACCGAGCTGGTGATCAACCATACTTCCGATCAGCATCCCTGGTTCCAAAAGGCACGGAAAGCGCCAAAAGGATCAGATAAAAGAAATTATTATGTGTGGACGGATGACCCAAAACAGTTTAAGGATGCCCGTATCATTTTTCAGGATTTTGAAGCTTCCAACTGGACTTGGGACCCGGTAGCGCAGCAGTATTATTGGCACCGCTTTTTCCATCACCAGCCTGATTTGAATTATGATAGTCCATTGGTGCAGGAAGAAGTTTTTCGGATTATGGATTACTGGTGTAAAATGGGCGTAGATGGTTTCCGTTTGGATGCCGTTCCTTACCTTTTTGAGCGCGATGGCACCAATTGCGAGAACCTGCCAGAAACCCACGCATTCCTAAAAAAGCTTCGGAAATATGTGGACGAACGTTATCCCGGAACACTTCTTTTAGCAGAGGCAAATATGTGGCCCGAAGATTCGGCGGCATATTTTGGCGATGGTGATGAATGCCAGATGAACTACCACTTCCCGGTAATGCCGCGCATGTTTATGGCTTTACAAATGGAAGACCGCTATCCAATCACGGACATTTTTGATCAAACTCCGGCAATCCCTGATACTTGCCAATGGGCAATTTTTCTTCGAAATCACGATGAACTGACGTTGGAAATGGTTACCGATGAGGAACGCGATTACATGTACCGCGTTTATGTAAAAGACCCGAAAGCACGGATTAATCTCGGTATCCGGCATCGTTTGGCACCTTTGTTGGAAAATAACCGGAACAAAATCCAGCTTTTAAACAGCTTGTTGTTCACGCTACCTGGTACGCCTGTTATTTATTATGGTGATGAAATTGGCATGGGCGATAACTTTTATCTGGGCGACCGCGATGGCGTTCGGACACCGATGCAATGGACTTCTGACCGTAACTCCGGTTTCTCAAAAGCCAACCCGCAAAAGTTGTACTTGCCGCTAATCTTAGATCCGCAGTTTCATTACGAATCGGTGAACGTGGAAATCCAATCCAGAAATACTTCGTCATTATTAGGGTGGATGAAACGGGTCATCAGCACGCGGAAAAAATACAAAGCGTTCGGCCGCGGCGATATGAAGTTTGTTACTGCCGAAAATGCCAAAATCCTATCTTTCACCCGTAGTTACGGCGAGCAGGTGATGCTGGTGGTGGCCAATCTTTCCCGGTTTACCCAACCGGCAGAAATCAATTTGGATGCTTACAAAGGTTATGTTCCAGTAGAAATATTAAGCCGTAATCGTTTCCCATTAGTGCGCGAAGACCAGCCTTATTTCTTCACGCTCGGCCCTTACGCCTGCCAGATTTTTGAACTCGAAAAAGCACAGGTAGAAACAGCACAGGAAACTGTAGTGCATCGTTTAGCCATGCAAAAATGGAAAGACCTGGCCGAGCGGGAAACCATTGAACAATTAGAGAAACAGATTTTGCCCGATTACCTGATGCGTTTGCGCTGGTTTGGCGGCAAAGCGCGTGGCATGGAAAACATCCGTATTGTGGATCATGCGCATGTGCCGTTGCAAGAAGGCAGCGCGTATTTTCTGTTAATGGAAGTTTCTTACCGCGAAGGCTTGCCGGATATGTACCAGTTGCCTGTTGCTTTTGGCACCGGGCCGCTTGCACAGAAATTGCAGGACAACTGCCCGCAGTCTATCATCACGTTATTAAAAGTTGGTGAAGAAGAAGGCGTACTGTATGATGCCATTTACGGCATTGATTTGCAACAAGCCATCATTACCAATATGGGAAACCACCACGTTGTGCCGCAAAACAACGGTGAGATTGTGTTTTCCGGGAACAAAGGCTTAAAACAGCATATCGAAGAACAGCCGCAAACCAAGCCAAAAGTGCTTTCGGCCGAGCAAAGCAATACCTCGATCACTTATGATGGCAAGTATTATTTAAAAATTTACCGCAAGGTAGACCGCGCCATCAACCCCGATGTAGAGATTACGCAATTTCTCACCAACCATGCTCATTTTAAACACATACCAGAGTTTATCGGTGCTATTGAATGGAAGTTCGGACACGAAACCATGGTGCTGGGCATGATGCAGGAAATGGTAAAAAGCCACAGCGACGGCTGGGAATACATGCTGGACAGGCTGGATCATTTTAACGAGAAGTTGTTGTCGAACGCTGATCTTTCACAGATTTCACAGGAACTGAAAGGAAGTTTGATTGAGCCGGTTGCTTTTGAAGAAGTACCGGAAAATATACAGGAACTGCTGGAAGGCACGGTTGCCGAACACGTAAACACGCTTGGCATCCGCACCGGGGAAATGCACCTGGCTTTGGCTTCGGGAGAAGATTTACCAGCATTCAAATCCGAAGAGTATTCTTTACATTACCAACGTTCGCTGTTTGCCGGGCTGCAATCTTTGGTGCGCGTGGCATTTTCCAGCCTCAGCAAAAACATCAAAAAACTGCCCGAAAGCGTACGGCTTGAAGCGGAAGAAGTGCTGGGCATGAAGGAAGAAATCCTAAATGTGTTGAAAAAAGTTTACAGTCGGAAAATTGATGTCAGCAAAATCAGGATCCATGGCGATTACCATTTGGGCCAGGTTTTGTTTACCGGCAAAGATTTCCTGATCTTGGATTTTGAAGGCGAACCAGCCCGAAGCTACAGCGAAAGAAGGTTAAAATATTCTGCTATGCGCGATGTTGCCGGTATGGTCCGTTCTTTCCATTATGCCGCTTATGGCAGTTTATTTTTGGACAACCAGATCCGCCAAGAAGACATCAGCAAACTGCTACCTTTTGTAGAGCAATGGTACCATTACATCAGCGGTTTTTTTATGAAAGCTTATCTCAAAACCGTTGGCAATGCTTCTTTTATCCCCAAAGATTTGGAAGGGCTGGAAGTTTTACTGCAAACTTTCCTGTTGCAAAAAGCCATTTACGAGCTGAACTACGAGCTGAACAACCGCCCAACTTGGGTTATCGTTCCGCTGCGTAGTATCAAATCTATCATCAAAAACAGCAGGCTTGAAAAGGTTTAACCATTAAAACATGCTCATGCTTCTTTTATCGGCATAAAATCAGTATCAACGCAACCGTTGCTTTCAACAGAAAACAACAATTTTATGCCGATAAAAGAAGCATGGTTTTTTTAAAAATTTTTATTGAGCAGTAATCAGTGCCGTTTTTAAACCTTGCGGCAGGTTGATTTCAAACGACGTCCCTTCCCCTTCAACCGAAGTGATATTGATTGTTCCGTTTAGTTTATCAACCAAATGTTTTACCAAAGCCAAACCAAAACCAAAACCTTTTTCGCCAACCGTGCCTTTGGTGGTCGTGGCCGTTCCGTTTACAATTACAGCAATTGCTTCGGGGCTTAAACCAACGCCCGAATCTTTAACGATGATGTTTAACATTGCTTCGGAAGAATGGCCGATGATAGCCATGTTTACCGTTACAAAACCGTTTCGGGGCGTAAACTTTATGGCGTTAGAAATCAAATTCCCAACAATTTGCAGCAGTTTATCTTTTGAAAATGCCTTTGTTTCATTTCCGGCAGCTATGTTTACAGCAAAATGGATGTCTTTGTTTTTTGCCTGCGGCGAATAAAGTTTCAGTAGTTTCTCTTTAAAAACCAGCAAGTTGAACGGCTGATGGGAAAATTCTATGGTTTCTGAATTTAAAATCTCGTCGGCCAGTTCCAGCAGTGCAGTTCCGCTTTGGTGGATGAGGCCAACCATTTCGAGTATTTGTTCTATGGTATTGCTTTTTTCCTGATCGTTAATGATTTGCGCCAAACCGATAATCCCGCCAATTGGGCCGCGAATGTCGTGCAATACTTTTTTCCTTAAAGAAGTAGCCTCATGCAACTGGTCCTGAAGCGATTGAATTACACTTAATGCTTTTAGCCTTTGCACAATCTCGGCAGCAATAAGTGTTAACATTTCTATTTTTTCTGATGTAATCTCCTTTTCTAAACTGATGCTTTTTGCATCCATATCCAAAACGCATAGGGAACCAATCCGATGCCCGCTTTCTGTTTTTATCGGAACACCTAAATAATAGCGCAAATTAGGGGCATCGGTTACATATAATTTATCTTTAAATCGTTCATCTTCTGTTAGATCCTTTACTTCAAAAACATAATCGTTTAAGATTGTGTATTGGCAAATCGAATCTTCGCGTGGCATCTGGCCGGTTTCTAACCCGTGGTTAGTAATTGTCCATACTGTATAAGAATCGATTAGGTTAATCAGGGAAACAGGCGTACCTGCTATTTTTGCTGTTAATCTGGCCAGATCCTTAAAGTGGCTTTCAAGTTCAGAATAATCTAAATTAAACTCAGAAAGGTTAACAGTCCTTTCCATTTCGTTTAGAGGAACGGGCGGATTTATTTCCAGCATAATAAAATAAGTTTGGTCGGTATTACGGGAAGTGTTAAGCTTGGTTACATTTAACAATTCTATGCAAGGTATTAAATTTTAAATGATTTATGGTTTGCGTTAACTTAAACTTTACAAAACCTTAATTTTAGTTTTGTTATTTTACGGCAACAAAAACACTCATATTTTATACGGATGGTTTCTTTTAAACATGCTTCTTTTATCATACTTTTTTTGGTGTTGTCGGTGCAGTTGCAGGCACAAATCCCCGGCAAAATCCAATCAACACAGCAAGTGCTGCTGCCCAACGGCTGGAAATTAAGCCCGGCCGGACGTGCATTGCCTTTGGGCGATTTGCCGCTGAACATGCAATTATCCGCATCCGGAAAACTACTGGCCGTAACCAACAACGGGCAAAGCACGCAATCCATCCAATTGATTGACCCAAATACCGAAAAACTGCTTGATCAGAAAACAATCAAAAAATCGTGGTACGGTTTGGCCTTCAGCAAAGATGAAAAGAAACTGTACGCTTCCGGCGGAAATGACAATTGGATTCTTTGCTACCCGATCAGCAACAACAAACTGGGCAACGCCGATACCATCATTTTGGGAAAACAGTGGCCGAAAGATAAAATTTGCCCGACCGGAATAACTGTTAATAAAACCGGCGACCGCTTGTATTCGGTAACCAAGGAAGACAGTACGTTGTATATCATCAACCCGGCTTCGCATAGCATCATCAACAAAATAAAATTGGCGGCCGAGGCTTACAGTTGTGTTTTATCGCCGGATGAAAAAACGCTGTACGTTTCTTTGTGGGGAAGCGACAAGGTTGCTGTTTTTGATGCGGTAAAAGAAGCATTGGCCGCAACCATCAACACCGAAAGCCACCCGAACGAATTGCTGCTGAATAAAAAAGGGAGCATTTTATACGTAGCCAATGCCAACGATAATTCGGTTTCGGTGATCAACACCAAAACCAATAAAGTGATAGAAACTTTGGCTACAGCTTTGTTCCCGACTAAACTGACCGGTTCTACCACCAACGGTTTGGCTTTATCTGCCAACGAAAAAACCTTGTACATTGCCAACGCCGATAACAATTGCCTGGCTGTTTTTGATGTTACCAAACCCGGCAGCAGCCAAAGTTTAGGTTTTATCCCGGTGGGCTGGTATCCAACAAACGTTAAAACTTTGGGCG
>NZ_CALMAT010000012.1:0-1889 GCF_937859865.1 uncultured Mucilaginibacter sp. | reverse complement strand
AGAAAAATCGCCCATCAAACACGTTTTTTATATCATTAAAGAAAACCGCACTTACGATCAGGTTTTGGGCGATATGACAAAAGGCAACGGTGATACTTCTTTGTGTATTTTCCCGCAAAAAGTAACGCCAAACCACCATGCTTTGGCCAACGAGTTTGTTTTGCTGGACAATTTTTATGTAGATGCCGAAGTAAGCGCCGACGGCCACAACTGGAGTACAGCCGCTTATGCCACAGATTTTGTGGAGAAAACCTGGCCGACCAGCTACGGCGGTCGCGGCGGAAACTACGATTTTGAAGGGACACGGAAAGCCGCTTATCCGCGTGATGGTTTTATCTGGGATTACTGCCAGCGCGCCGGTTTAACTTACCGCACGTACGGCGAGTTTGTAACAGACGGCGCAACCGGAAAAGCCAGTTTAAAATCGTTAGAAAACCATTATTGCAAACAATCCCCGGGTTTTGATATGAACGTAAAAGACGTAAAACGGGTAGAAATCTGGGCGCATGATTTTGATTCGTTGCTTCGTATAAACGCCGTTCCGCAGTTTAATTCCATCCGCATTTCCAACGACCATACCAGCGGACAAAGAAAAGGTGCTTTATCGCCAATTTCGTGTGTGGCAGATAACGATTTGGCGATTGGCCAGTTTATCGAACACCTTTCCAAAAGTCCGGTTTGGAAAGAATCTGTCGTTTTTATTTTGGAAGACGATGCACAAAACGGCCCGGATCATATTGATGCGCATCGTTCGCCGGTTTTTGTGGCCGGCCCTTATGTTAAGCGAAATACGGTTTCGCACAACATGTATTCTACCTCCGGCGTGTTGCGCACCATCGAACTGATTTTAGGTTTGCCGCCCATGAGCCAGTACGATGCCGCCGCCGTGCCTTTGTTTGATTGCTTTACCAGCAAGCCCGATTTTTCTCCATACACAGCAAAACCTGCGCAAGTTAATTTAGAGCAACGCAACGTAGCGGTAAACAGAAGCAGCAAACGTTCCGAAAAGTTTAACTTTGCGAAGGAAGATGCCGTGCCAGATTTTGAACTGAACGATGTGGTCTGGAAATATGTAAAAGGCGAAAACTCCATCATGCCTGCACCAAAACGCAGTGCTTTTGTATTGCTGGAAAAAAAGAAGAAAAAAGACAACGATTAAGCGTTAATGCTTTCCTGCTCATTTTAGCTAATGCTTCTTTTATCAACCTTATTTTTGATTGATAAAAGAAGCATTAGATTGTCATTCTGTACTTGTTTCAAAATCTCTCGTTAAAGTATAAAACCAAGCATGTGGGATACCGAAATAAGTTCGGCATCACAAAAAACATAAACGCAACAGTTTTTAGGCGATAAAAGAAGCATTTGCCCGTAAGCTTTTATAACCTTGCGCCACGTAATCCGTAAACAATGTTAATAGCATCACCAAAATTATAAAAAGTTTAAGGTGATGGCAAAGCAAAGATTACGACCGTTGAAAGCAGCATTAAACGATACCCAAACAAACAGCAATAACCAAAAGCAATGTGCTTTAAGCTTGGGTTTGGTATTGGTTGTTGATGACAATGCAATCAACTGCAAACTGGCCAAAAAACTGTTTTTTAAATGGGGCATTGAAGCCGATTGTGTAGAAAACGGATTGGAAGCTTATAAAACAGTGATGCAAAAAGATTACGATTTGGTGTTGATGGATTTGCACATGCCAGTGATGGACGGTTTTATGGCCACCCGAAAAATCAGGCTGTTGCCCAGTGAAAAATACCAGCAGTTACCGATTATTGCCTTGACCGGAAGCGTTTTTGGTTTGGATTTAGAAAATTTGAAGGATGAAGGTTTAACCGACTACTTCTTAAAACCTTATACGCCCGACGGACTTTTAGAAAAAATAAAGC
>NZ_CALMAT010000011.1 GCF_937859865.1 uncultured Mucilaginibacter sp. | reverse complement strand
GGCACTAATTTTATGGTGGTAAAAGAAGTATCTACAAAACTGTGGTTTCTGTAAAAACCTTTGTCCCTATTTGCTGCAATATGGCTATCAGTTTTTCGATTTTGATGGGTTTGGAAATATAATCGTCCATGCCGGCCTTAAAACATTCATCACGGTCTTCGGCCATAGCGTTTGCCGTAAGCGCCACAATGGCCGGTTGCCGGGCATGGTGTTTTCTGATGTACCGTGTGGCTTCCAGGCCGTCCATTTCCGGCATTTGCATGTCCATCAATATCACATCATGGTATTGCTGGTCAAGCAAATGAAGCACTTCCTTGCCTGTTTCTGCCAGGCTGCCCGTATAGCCGAGCCGCTCCAGCACTTTCAAAATAAGTTTTTGGTTGATCTGGTTGTCCTCGGCCACCATAATTTTTAACGGATAAGTGATGGCGAAATTTTTATTAAGAAGGCTGTCGGGCTTGCGGTCTGCTTCGGCCTGCTTTGGCTGGTGCTGCAATGCCGACAAGATCACGCGGCTTAAATGTTGCTGCTTCACAGGTTTTGTGAGAACGGAAGTAAACAAGTCAGGATATTTATTCCTGGTTTCATCGCCCACAGAACTTAGCAGGATAACAGGCAATTGCTTGTATTTTTTCTTGATCAACTGGGTAAGTTCTACGCCGTCCATTTCCGGCATTTGCATGTCCGATATCACCAAATCAAAATCAGAGCGGCCACTTAATGTTTCCAGCGCATCTTTGCCCGAGTGTGCCATTACCGGTTTCAGTTTCCAGTTTTCCAACTGCAATTGCAAAATGCGCCGGTTGGTGGCGTTGTCATCTACCACCAGCACCTTGCAGCCTTCCACTTCGGCCATGTTTATCAAAGTGAAAGACTTTTTGTTTTCCTGGCTTACCTTGCATTTGATGTTGAAACTAAAGGTTGTGCCGGCCCCCAAAACGCTGCTTACCGTAATGTCGCCGCCCATTAGGTTGATCAGCCGTTCGCAAATCACCAAGCCAAGCCCTGTCC
The DNA here is from genome assembly GCF_937859865.1 of uncultured Mucilaginibacter sp. Classification (GTDB taxonomy): domain Bacteria; phylum Bacteroidota; class Bacteroidia; order Sphingobacteriales; family Sphingobacteriaceae; genus Mucilaginibacter_A. The sequence goes on along the minus strand of NZ_CALMAT010000011.1, from coordinate 6,744 downwards.
CGCCATAATTTCGGGTAGTAGAAGAATCAACCTGCGAAAATGCTTTGAACAGTTTGTCTAGCTTTTCTTCAGGGATGCCGATACCAGTATCTTTTACCTCAAAATTGAGTTGCAGTTCGTCTCCGGCTGTTTGTGCGGCCATCGTTAATCCTAAAAACACTTCGCCTTTTGGTGTAAATTTCAGGGCATTTCCTAAAAGGTTGATCAATACCTGGCGCAAACGCATGCTGTCGCCAATTAATTGGGCTGGCAGTTTGTGGTCAATCTGGTACATCAGGTCTATCCCTGCCTGTGCTGCCTTTCCTGCCAGCAGGTCCAGTACTTCTTCAACGCAGGTACGGATTTCAAACGAATGCGGGTCGAGCTCCATTTTGCCCGACTCAATTTTGGAAAAGTCGAGGATGTCGTTGATCACGTTTAGCAAAGCTTCGCCACTATGCAATATGGTTTGGGCAAATTCGTACTGTTCCGGGTCGAGCTTAGTTTCGTTTAACAGCGAGGCCATCCCCAACACACCGTTCATTGGTGTGCGGATCTCGTGGCTCATGGTGGCCAAAAATATACTTTTGGCCTGGTTGGCCTTTTCTGCCTCCTGTGTCTGGCTGATTAACTGTTTGTTGAGCAGAACCAACTCTTCAGATTTTGCCAGTAAATCCTTGTTCAGCCCCTTCAAATCACCGGCCTGTTTATTTACTTCTGTAGTGCGTTCTATTACTTGTTTCTCCAACAAAGCTTTTTGCCCCTGAATAAAACGGATGCGGCTTTTGTACCAGGTGCAGACACTAAAAACAACAACACATAAAGCAATAAGCCTAAACCACCAGGTGGCCCAAAAAGGCGGAAGGATAATAATTTGCAAACCGGAAGTGGCAGGCGACCAGATACCGGCACTATTTTTATATTTGATTTTAAAAGTATAGTTGCCCGGGCCCAAATTGGTGTACGAAGCCATCGTACGCTTGCCCACATAGTTCCAGTCTTTTTCAAAACCGTCCAATTTATAAGCATATTCTTTTTTATCTGCTGAGGCATAGTCAAGGGCTGCATATTCCAACGAGATAAAAGACTGGTTATAGGAGAGGGTAATGGAGCTGGTGTAAGAAATATTTTGTTTTAAGGGCGATGGGTCGGTACTGTTTTTTGCAATGGCCAAAGGTTTATTAAACAACTGAAAGCTGGTGATGACTACAGGGGAAAAGCCTTTTTCCTTGGCTATTTTTTTGGGGTCAAAAGCATTAAAACCATTAACACCACCAAAATACATGATGCCGGTACGGCTTTTTAGAGCAGAATGGGCTTTAAATTCCGAACCTTGCAGGCCATCTTCGGTAGTATAGTTTTCAAATTTGTTGCTGTTCGGGTTGTACATGGAAATGCCCGCGTTCGTACTGATCCACATCCTGCCTTTATTGTCTTCGCGAACCGCATAAATAAGGTCGCTTGGCAGGCCTTCAGTTTTACCAAAAACCTTGAACTTACGGGTTTGAGGATTAAATAAATTTAAGCCTGAAAACGTACTGATCCAAATATTCCCTTTATGGTCTTCAAATAAATCTGTAACGGAGTTACTGCTGATACTGTTCGTTTTCTCTTGGTGCTGAAAGTGGGTAAACGTGTTTGTTTTTCGGTCCAGTAAATCCATTCCTGCATCATAAGTGGCCACCCATAAATTATTATTCCGGTCTTCCAATAAGTCATAAATTCGGTCGCTGCTGATGCTTTTCGGGTTTTTTGCATCAAACCGGTAACGTTTAAAAGTTTTTGTTTTGCTGTCATAAGCAGTCAGTCCATCGTTAAAAGTGCCGATCCAGGTTTTTTTGTCCCGGGTGTGGATAATTGAATAGATATTATTGCCGCTTAAACTATTTGAATTGGCAGGGTTATTTTTATAGTTTGTAATTTGGTTGGTAGCTTCGTTCAGCACGCTTACACCGCTTGCCCACATCCCGATCCATAAATTACGGCTGCTGTCTTCGGCAATGTCAATCACATAATTGCCGGCAACCCCTTTACCGTTTTTTTGCTGTTTTAAGGCAGTAAAAGTGCCTTTTTGAGGGTCAAATTTATTGATGCCGCCGCCATCCGTGCCAACCCAAATGTTTCCTGCCGCATCTTCTGCCAGGTCTAACACAAAATTATTGGACAAACTATTTGCCGAGGTATTATGCCGGTAATGCACAAAATTCTCCGTGCTTTTTTTAAAAAGGTTGATGCCTGCACTAAACGCGCCCAGCCACATGTTTCCCAGCTTGTCTCTGCAAATGGCGTAAATAGAGTTTCCGCTTAAACTGTTGTCGTCAATATCATCATGAGCATAATTGTCAAAATGACTGGTACCTTTGCGCAAAATGCTGATGCCCCCGTTTTCTGCCGCTATCCAGATACTGCCGTTGCTGTCTTGGTTGATACTGAATACATGGTTGCCCACCAGGCTTGCAGGATCATTTTTATCATGCAAAAACCTGCGAAAGGTCTTGCTTTTTTTATCAAATAAATTAAGCCCTTTTTCTTGTGTGCCAATCCAAATCCGGTGTCCGGCATCTTCAAAAAGACTGGTTATGCTATTACTTGATAAAGTAGCTGGGTTGCTGTCGTTATGAAGAAACCGGGTAAAACTTTGTGTTTTTTTATCAAACAGGTTTAGGCCGTTGGTATAGGTGCCTACCCATACCTGGTGTTTAGAATCTTCTAAAAGTGCGGTAATGCTATTATCGCCAACACTTTTTACATCATTGGCAGCGTGTAAGTAATGCTTAAAAAAGTTCTTTTTGATATTGTAGCAATTTAAGCCCCTATCATTCGTAGCAATCCATAAGTTGTCTTCCGAATCGAATAAAATTTTGTTTATAGCATTGCTCGAAATGCTGTTGAGGTTATGTTCGTTGTGCAAAAATCGGGTGAACTGCTCTTTCCTGACATCAAATTTATTGATGCCGCCAACTTGTGTTGCGATCCAGATGTTGCCGCTTTTATCCTCGGTAATATCCTGGATAAAATTATTGCTGATGGTATTGTTGTTTTTAGGGTCGTACCTGTAAACCGTAAAATTATAGCCGTCGTAGCGGTTCAGGCCGTCCCTCGTGCCAAACCACATAAAACCGCGGCTGTCCTGAAAAATGCTAGTGATGTTGATTTGCGAAATGCCTTCGGCAATGCCAATATGCTCAAACTTGATTGTTTTGTGCTGGCAAAAGGCAGTTGTTTTGAAAGTAAGTAAAAAAGCAACAAAACAAATGATTGCTTTTTTAAAAGAAACGGCTAAAGGCATGGCTGTTTTTTAAACCATTAGAATTAGTTTATATAAATAGCCTTGTTATACGCACACAATTTTTATTCGTTCCCTTTTTATTAAATCCTTAATAATAAATCTATTACAGGCAAAAATTTTTTGGTTGTTTACAGCAGCAAATAAAAAAGCTTTGGTTGATGGCCATGCTTCTTTTAGGCATATAAATTTGGTGTTTAATAATGTGCCAATAGAAAAATTAAGAAAGCCCAATGATTTTTAGGCGGTAAAAGAAGCATCGGAAATAAAATGGACAGGGTCGGACCAACTTTCAACCGCCGATCCCGCTCAACATGCTAAACAGAATAATGCCTAAAACGATCAGCGTAATCACGACATACAGATAATCTTTTTCCAGCAAAAAACTAAAAACAGAAAGCAGTACGCGGGCAATGGGCGTGGCAATCAGCAATAGAATTCCTGTTTGGATAATTGCCCGGCCTTTCCCTGCTGCCACATTTTGTAAAATACCTTTTATATTCCTTAAAAATAGCGGCTCGCCGTTAAAAGTGTGGTAAGAAGCTTTTTCGTGGCCGTGCCGGTAAAGGTAAACCAAGCCTCCGATAAAAACTACCGACATGGAAACGATAACGCCCCAACGTAGCAAAGAACCGATCATCAGCTTCACGTCTGCATCCTTAAATATCTTTTTTTCGCTGCTCATATTTTTCCGCTTAAACCCTTGTAGATCATTTGGATAGCTATCACAGAAATAACAATGGCAAAAATAGCTTTCAACGATTTGGTGTTGGCTTTCACCAAAATTTTTGAACCCGTAACTGCGCCCAAAACTACGCCCAGCACCACCGGCATGGAAAGGCCCGGATCAATATAACCGCGCTGCAAATAAACCACGGCACTTGCGGCGGCTGTAACGCCGATCATAAAATTGCTGGTGGTGGTAGAAACTTTAAAAGGGATGCGCATGATGTTGTCCATAGCAACAACTTTTAAAGAACCCGAACCAATGCCCAGCAAGCCCGAAATCATCCCGGCAAAACCCATCAAACCAAATCCTCCAAAAATATTGCGCACGCCGTATGGGATTTGCTTCCCTTCGTCTGGAAACGAACTGCCTAACTTTAACCAGGTTGCAGGTTTGCTGGAAACAGGATCAGCCTGGGTGTTTTTCTTTACAAAAGACATGATGGCCGAGAAAAGCAAAATCAGGCCAAACAAAACAGCAATATACGCTGCGGGAATATAACTGGACAGAAACGCACCCAAAACCGCGCCGATGGTGGTTGCAATTTCCAGGAACATACCCAGCCGCATGTTCGTGATGCCTTCTTTTACATACGCTGCCGCGGAGCCGGAGGAAGTGGCAATAACCGAAACCAGCGAAGCGCCAATGGCATAATGGATATCAACATTAAGCAGCAAGGTAAGCAGCGGGATGATGACGACGCCTCCGCCCAAACCGGTTAAAGAACCGATCAGCCCGGCAAAATAAGCACCAACCAAAATATACAGGGTTAAAAGAAGTATCGTCATTTGTTTATGTGCATTTGCAATAATACTTCTTTTAGCACTGTTTTTTCAGGAAGTTAAGCTAAGCGGCAAATTAAAACGCGGCATTTTTTTGATGGCAGGTGCAGAACGGGTTTTCTTAAACGCTAAATGCTGTTTTTGATAAGCAAAACGTGGGTTTCCTTGGCCGAATAATTGAAAGTTGTTGAGCAGTTTTAGAAAATTAATAGTCGAGTTTGGTGCTTGTTGTGGTGGAAGCGCCAACAGATCGGCCACTTCATCGCCAACCAGATAGCGCATCAGTTGCATCGTTTCCTTTTGCGGGAAAGTTGCATCAACAGTAGAAAAATATTGGATTAAAGAACGCGTAAGTGATTGCCCATGTGCCGAACTTTTAAAATTCCGGATGCGGATGGCTTCTTCCAGCAATAGCGCTTCTTTTCCGGTTTCGGGCAGTAAACGTTCATCTACGCCCAATAAAAACCCGATCACGTTCCACAAGTGCATAAAAGCTTGTTGCTGTTGATATTCAACCGTCAACCCAAACTTGCGCAGGCCACGGACCACAATGAGCGAAAAAGAAAGGTTGGTTCCGGCCATGTCTTCCTGGTTAACCGGCAAACCCCAATCTTCGTTCCATTTACCGCTTTTTTGGGTGTAAAAACGGATGGCGGCGTGCAGCAAACGCACTTTCAAAATGCTGACAAAGGCTTTTCCTTCAGGCTCAAAAGCGTCTGGCGCCATCACGTCCCAAATAAAATCGGCAGTTTCGCCTAAACGATGTTCGGGCTTATTTCTGATTCGTTCTGAAAGGTCCAAAACTTTTGCGCCATCCGCAGCAGCATAACAATACGGAAGCGAAAGCAAGCCCAGCAAATTCATGATGGCCGTAGCGTGAACGGCAAAAAAAGCCGCGCCTTGCTGCATCAGCTTTTGATCGGCCCAAGCCGGTAATTTTTTTGCGCCAGCGAATACTTCTTTTACCGCATAAAAATCATCAAGTTGGTTAAGCTGATGATTGTAGGTAAGGGAATCTAAAAACGAACGGAAATTTGCTTTTTGAACGTCATCTGCAAAAACTTCCGCAATTAATTGATCTGCAAAAAAATCTCCCCGCTGCCGCATGGCAGAGAGGTTTTGAAAGTTAGGATCTGCTGCTGGTTTCATCTCATCAATTTACAGCAATAGAATGGTTGGCAGGGCAAATAGTTTGTTGTGCGTCTAAGCGTATTTCATAAACAAAAAATGCCGCCCTTGATGGACAGCATTTTCTTTTATGTTAATTGTTTCACAAGCGGATAGAAGGAAATTTTATCCAGTTCAACTTCGATATCATCTATAATTTGTTGATTGTTTGCAGATGATCTTATTCAAATATTTTGTATGCTTCTTTTATCACCTAAAAATTGGCAAGTACTTGCTTTTTTTGTTTTGGCTATGTTAGTGCAAACACCAATTTTTAGGTGATAAAAGAAGCATCAAGATTTTTTCTTGTGTAAATTTAAACAGGCTCTCAAATTATTAAACTAACCGCTTGCACCTTTTGCCGTCGCGATGTTTTCTTCTTTCTTCAATTTAAAAAAATCAATCAATTATTGGCCATTTGTAATAACAGGGTCCCAGGTTTGTCGCATAGCCGGGTTATCCATTTGAACACCCCAATCAAACATCGCTTTCAACACCGGGATAAGTGTCTTTCCCCGTTCACTTAATTCATATTCAACCCGCGGGGGCTTTTCCTGGTAGTCATGTCTTATAATCAACCCGTCTTCTTGCAATTCCTTAAGAAGCTGTTTAAATTTATAGCATAAAATTTTGCGATGCTTCTTTTATGCCTATAAAATTGGTGCGCCCGGATATCCTACTGTTACAAAAACTACAAAAAGGCAATGATTTTTATGTGCTAAAAGAAGCATTGCCAATAACTTAAACAAAATTTAAACAGCTTCTTAGCTGGACTTTAGCCAAATCAGGCGGCACGGGCTAAT
>NZ_CALMAT010000010.1 GCF_937859865.1 uncultured Mucilaginibacter sp. | reverse complement strand
CCATTGTCCAATCGTATAAATTTTTCCGTTTTTGGTATCGAGATAACCCGTCCGGTCTGAGCCATAATTGGGTTCGATAAAACTGTATTCGATCTTCAACTTAACCTGGCCGCCATTGGCATTTAGGTTTTGCGGGAGATAAACCTGCATCCGGGTATCGTTGATCATAAACTTAACGTCGGTTTCGGTGGATTTTCCTTTTCCTCCGGATACTGTTTTTACCGACTTAATTTTATAACCGGCATCAAAAACCTGACCGCGGCCACCATTTCGGCTGCCTGTTGTAGGAATGATGGCCGAGCCGCGCGAATCCTGGCGAAACAAGTTCTGGTCCAACTGCATCCACAGAAAGCCTAATTTATCCGGGCTGTTGTTGGTATAAGTCAGAATTTCCGTTCCGGTAATTTCATTGGTTTGATCGTTTAACGAAGCAGAAAGCTGGTAATCGGCCCGGTTTTGCCAGTATTTTGGCCCTGGCTGTCCGCTTGCCGAACGGTATTCGTTGCCGTTCTTCGTATAGAAAAAAGGCGCAAAAGCATCATGATAATTGTAGTTGGTTTGGATGGTTGGTTCCTGTATGCGGTTAAAATCAGGCCGTCCAGTTCTTGCAGAGGCAGCAGCAGGAGTTGTTGCAGGCGGCGTGGTTTGTGCAGAAGCCAGATCAGCAAAAAACAGCAGGCCAAGGGCAAAAGCAGGTAAAATGTTTAATTTCATTAGTAGTTGGTTATTTTCCGGATAGCTAAATTAAGGCATAATTAAGCAAAAAACCGTTAAACCAATTGGAAGTAAACCGATTGTTACCAAAAGCAGCGGAAGAAATGAAAAGTACACTAATTTTTACCCGATAAAAACAGCATCCGGTATTTGCCTTCCTCAAAACCCAAAACCAATTGATCCTCAAATTCTAAAACCGGCCTTTTGATCATGCTGTTTTTATCATGCAAAATTTGTAATGCTGCTGCTACGCTGGTGATGCTGGCTTTAGTTTCGGCAGGCAACTGTTTCCAGGTTAAGCCTTGTTTGTTCAGCAGTTTTTCGTAGCCAACTTTTGCGCTCCATTCCTGCAATTTCTCCGCAGAAACCCCTTCCTTTTTAAAATCGTGGAAAGTAAATTCAATGTTGTTTTCCTTCAACCAATCCAATGCTTTTTTTACTGTGCTGCAATTTTTGATGCCGTAAATATTCATTAGGCGAAGTTAATTACTCGTGGTGCTTTTTCCGCCGCTTTTGGTATCATCGTTATTGATGCCGCGCTGGTTCTTTTTGATATCACCGTTAAGCTTTCCAAACTTGTAACTCAAACTGATGCGGTAATTGCTGTAACGGTTTTGGTTGTGCGAAACCTGGTAATAATCGGGCGTAGCGGTATATTGCGTAAACTGAAAACGCTCTTTGAAAGGATTGCTTGCGGCAATTGCAATCGTCAGTTTTTTCTTCAACAACTCTTTGGAAGCACTGTACGAGGTAAAAATAAAATGGCTTGATTTTCCCTGCAAAAGCACATCGCCGCTAAAATAACCTGCATCAAAACCAAAACGGTAACCATTGTTTAGCTTGTAGCCCAAATTGGCAAAAGCATTGCCCGTAATGCCCTGGTTTTTATACAATTGCCCGTTGTAACTTCCTTCGAGCCAAATCTGGTTCAATTGTGTATTTACACTTAAAGACAAATTTTTAAAGAAGGTATAATTAGCGCTTAAATTTAGCCCCAAACTTTTATTAGAACCTAAATTTTGATACGTAGATGTGGTAACCGTATCCTGCTTGCCCGCCGTATTGGTTGCCAAACTGATGTTGCTTACGTTTTGAATGGAGTTGTTGGAAAACGCATAACTGGTGCCAATATTGATGGAACCTTTTGCAAAATTACTGTACGTTAATTCGAAAGTATGGTTTAGTTCGGGCTGCAAGTTGGGGTTGCCGGTGCTGATAAACTTGGGGTTGGATTGATCTACAAAAGGGTTTAATTGCCAAATTCCGGGCCGTTGGATGCGCTCGGTGAAGCCAAAGTTTAGGCTGCTGGTTTTAAAACTGCGCAGCAAAGATACCGACGGGATAAAGTTGTTATAATCCTGTTTGATCGCGCTTCCTACAGAAGTAAAATCGGCATTAATGGTGGTGCGCTCCAAACGCAAACCGGCTTTGGCCGTCCATTTTGTTAGTTTCAGTTGGTAAGAATTGTAAAAGCTGTACACATTTTGCTGATAGCTGAAATCATTGGTTTGCTGCGGATTAACCTCGTACAAACCAGTTGCACTATTTAAATTTTCGCTGGTAAAAGCACTATAATTATCGCGCAATATGGCTTTTCCACCTGCTTCAATATTGAACTTTTTAACCGGATGAACATAATCCAACTGATAAGTTTGCACATTGCTGCCCGCATTGTTATGCTGCTGGTAATTGGGCAAAGGATAATTGATGGCATCGGAAATATGCACATCGTTAAACTGCGTACTTGGCGAATGGCTGTACTTGTAAGAAAAAGTAAGCAGCCGGTTTTTATCCTTTTTAAAGCCCAATTGATAGTTAAGCGCCGCATCCAAACCCGTCCAAGTGTTGTTTCCATCATTAATAAAATGGTAAAACTGCGTTAAATCGCCAACGCCGTTGCGCTGTGCCGATTGCTGGTCTGCGCCTTGCTTAAACTTGCCTTTGTTAAAATCTATCGAGCCGGTAACCAAGTTCAGCGTATCAATTTCATAACTCAGTTCGGCATTCAAATAAGTGTAATTGCCGCCAAAAGTATTGGTCCCGTTTTGGGCCAAAACAGATTGGTCGCGGGTAAAAGTTTGCGTGTTGTCAAAAGGATTGATTTGCCTTTGCTGCTTGCCGATACCCGCATAACCAGACACGCCAAACTTGCCTTGCTTAACCGTTCCGTTTAAATTTACGCCCGGCCCCCAAACCGTATTTTCCCGCAAATTAATGCTGCCGTTATAACCCTGGTCCGCATTTTTTTTGGTGATGATGTTGATGATCCCGGCCAAACCTTCCGCATCATATTTTGCAGGCGGCGTGGTGATGACTTCAATCCTTTCGATATTGGCAGCAGGCATTGCCTTAAAAACATCCGAAGGGTTTTTGGCCACCAAGGAAGATTCTTTACTGTTGATCAAAATCTTATAATTCCCGCTGCCTTTCAGTTTGATATTGTCTTGCGCATCTACCGAAAGCATCGGCACTTTGCGCAACATATCCAAAGCCGTTAAAACCGTACTTTCTGGGTCGGCCTGCACATCATAAGCAATGCGGTCAACTTCGCGTTTCACAATCGGCCGCGCCGCAACCACCGAAACTTCTTTGAGTTGATTGCTGGATGCAGCTAAATTTATCTTTCCCAAATCCAAAGTTTCCGATGCTTCTTTTACCGGCAAAATTTTGGTGGCGTAACCCACATAAGCAATATTAATTTTGTAGCCAGCAGCAACTGCAGTTTGGATTTGAAAAGCGCCATCGTCTTTCGTCAGCGTACTTTTTACGGCTTTTCCGGCTGCATCTTTTAAAATCACGGTAACGTAACCCAACGGCGTTTGCTTTGCCGAATCAATCACCGTCCCTTTAATGGTTAAAGTTTTGTTTTGTGCCGATGTTGCATATCCAAAGCAAACCAGGCAAAAGAAAAAAAGTAATCGTTTTAGCATAAGATAGTTGTGATGTGGCCAGCAAGGTAAATATTAAAACACCAGTTTTTTATCAATTTAACTATTTTTAACTAAATGGATAGTTTTTAGACCGCTTCTAAAATTTCCCTGCTTTTGATAAGATCGAAGAACGGCGGCAAACGTTACAAAAATTAAAGCTTTTATTTTTTAGGTTGGTTTTATTTGCCTGTTGTTAAGCGTTTCCCTTCCGAATGCGCCCCAAATTCCGGCGCGTACATGCTTTGAACCGAAGTGATGCCGGTAGAAAAACTGCCCGGTTGCGCAACGCGCAAATCATACTCAAAAACATAATTTCCTTTTGGCAGATAACTGATAAAAAAATTGGTGGCCACATCTTTGGTTACCTGATAATAATACAAACCGTCCTGGTATTTATAGGTAGAAAGCACATCAACCGGTTCGGTTCCGGCTGGCCGCATGTCTTTTAAATGCACGTATTCAAAATTGCGGTCGGCTTTTAAATAAACCACAATTTTCAACAAATCGCCAACTTTAGGCTGATGGTTTTGATCCACAGCAACCAACATTTCACCGCTATTATTTTTGCTTCGGATAAAATATTTCCGCTCCAAACTGATGCTGTTTTTAGCCCCCGAAATTTTGTCTAACCGCTCCAAATATTGCCAGTACAAAGCGCCCCAACTGATGACGTTGCTTTGGTTTTTAATTTCCACTTTTCCGAGTTCGGGTTTAATTTGTTCCTGCTGCCAGGTAGTTTTGAGATAACCTGTCCCCGCATCTTGCTTCAAATCCGGCTTCAAATCGTACAAATTTTTACCGCCTAAAAGAAGCATCGTTTTGCCTTGCGGCTGCAGCCAGTTTTCTCCGCGCAGCAACAACGCATAACAAGCCTGCGCCGTGGCTTTGGTGGTTTTCCAGTTGTTGGTTTGCTTGTTGCGCAGCAGCCAGATTTTCATTTCCTCAACCTCTTTGGTTTTTCCGGCTTCGGCAAAAAGCTCGATCAGCAAACTTTGCGTTTCCACCGGGTTTTGGTACCAAAAATAACCTAACTGGTTTTTCGGCCAATACATGCCCAATTCTTCGGATTGCTGCGACGTTTCAATTAAAGAATTGATAATTTGCTGTGCTTCTTTTACCTGTTTAAAATGAAGGAAAGTTAAAGCGATCAAACCTTTTTCATAAACGCTGCGCTGCATCCATTCGGCGTTTGCTTTTTGCTGATACTTTTTCCAGGTCAATTTCAAAGCATTGTTCATTGGTTTTTGGGCGAAGTAACTGCGCACGTACCAACCATGGATTTCTATGGAAGACAGTTCTTCAGACACCAATTTTTTACCGATAAAAACAGTATGCTCCGGTTTGATAAGTTCCTGATCGAAATAATTCAAAGCTCTATCAGTTAGAGTTTTTAAAGTTGGGTTTGAATTATCAACTGCTTTTGCCGCATACAACTGACCAATCCCGGCCAAAATATATTGCGTGATATAACGGTCAGCACGCAAACCGGCAAACCACGGAAAACTGCCGTCCGCTAATTGCATCTGCTTTAATTTATCCAAGTTGATTTGCAATTCGTTGCCCATTTTGTTGAGGTCGAACAACAAAGCAATCCGTTTTTTCTGTTCCGATTCGTTTTCCGCATCGCGCAGCCAAGGCGTTTCTTCAATCAAAACCGATTTCAGTTCCTGGTTTTTTTCGAGGTTAGAAAGCAGTTCTTTAAAATCCGTTTGTTTCCACCGCTCAAAAACCTGCTGAATTACGGGCAAACGTTTTACCAAAGAAGTAGCCAGGCTGTTGGCAAAATAGCGGTTAAAAGTTTGCTCCGAACTTGTTTAATATCCAATTTTAAGCGGTTGATGATTGCCACCAAAGCATTTTCTTCCAGATAAGTTTGCAAATTCATCCGGTAAACGGCTGCGCGGATTTGCTGTGGCGCGTTATGGTTTTTCTGGGAAAGTTGATCCAGCTTTTCCACTTCTTTTAAAGCTGATTTGGGCAATCCGGCTGCCGAAAGCGAATCAATACGGTTGATTAAGGCATCATAAACTTTTTGCTGCGCCGAAACTTGCTGCGTTAAAAACGATAGGCAGCCAACAAGGACAACAATTTTTATATGGTAAAAGAAGCATCCGGAAAACATGGCAAGGAATAAGGTTTGGTGCCGGTAATATACACAAGATTTTGGATTTAAACTGGCTGACAACCTTCATTTTCCCTTCAAAACAAAACCTGAAATTATTAATTTTGACATTCCTTTAGCGTTTAAATCCTTAAATTTGAGCTTCCTTAAAAATAAACCCTTATATGGAATATGATGTAATTGTGATCGGTTCTGGCCCCGGCGGTTATGTAGCGGCAATCCGTTGCGCACAGCTTGGTTTAAAAACGGCCTGTATCGAAAAATATTCGACTTTGGGCGGCACTTGCTTGAATGTAGGCTGCATCCCGTCTAAAGCTTTGTTAGATTCTACCGAACATTTTTTTAATGCCGCCCATACTTTTGCCGCACACGGTATTCATATCGAAAATTTGAAACCGGATTTGGCGCAAATGCTTAAACGCAAAAACGAAGTGGTAGAGCAAACCACCAGCGGCATTGCGTTTCTGTTCAAAAAAAATAAAATAACTTCTTACCAGGGCATTGGTTCTTTTATTGATAAAAATACCATCAACGTAAAAAAAGCCGACGGTTCTGATGAGCAAATCACCGGTAAAAATATAATCATCGCTACCGGTTCAAAACCTTCAACATTGCCTTTTATTCAGGTTGATAAAAAACGCATTGTTACTTCTACCGAAGCTTTAAATCTGCCCGAAATCCCCAAACACATGATTTTGATTGGTGGCGGTGTTATCGGTTTGGAATTAGGTTCTGTTTATGCACGTTTAGGCGCTAAAGTTTCGGTGGTTGAGTTTACCGATGCGATTGTAAACACTTTAGACCGCTCTTTATCAAAAGAATTGCAAAAAGTGCTGACTAAACAAGGCATGACTTTTTACCTGAACCACAAGGTTACCGGCGCAACCGTCAACGGCGATGAAGTTACGGTTACGGCGGATAGTCCGAAAGGTGAAAAAATTGAATTGAAAGGCGATTATTGTTTGATGGCCGTTGGCCGCACGGCTTACACCGAAGGCTTGGGCTTGGAAAAACTCGGCATCGAACTGCAACCTCGCGGCAATAAAATTCCGGTGAACGAACATTTGGAAACCTCTGTTCCGGGCGTTTACGCTATTGGCGATGCGGTAAAAGGCGCGATGCTGGCCCACAAAGCCGAAGATGAAGGTACATATGTGGCCGAAATTATTGCCGGACAAAAACCGCACATCAACTATAATTTAATTCCCGGCGTAGTTTATACCTGGCCGGAAGTGGCTACGGTTGGCTACAGCGAAAAGCACTTGAAAGAAAAAGGCGTGAAATACAAAGCTGGTTCTTTCCCGTTTAAAGCCAGTGGCCGATCTCGTGCGAGTATGGATACGGATGGTTTTGCGAAAGTTCTGGCAGATGCCGAAACAGATGAAATTCTGGGTGTGCATATGATTGGTCCGCGCGCTGCCGACGTGATTGCCGAAGCGGTTGTAGCGATGGAATTCCGTGCTTCTGCCGAAGATGTTGCCCGTATTTCTCATGCGCACCCAACTTATACCGAAGCGATTCGGGAAGCGGCGATGGCGGCTACTGAGAATCGGGCGATACATATCTGACCAGAATTGTCTGTATCAGAATTTTTAGAATTTTAGGATTAGCAGAATTCTTGTTTGCTGAATTTTTAGTGGTAAAAGAAGCATTGGCCAAAAACTGATGCTTCTTTTATATGTTGTTTTTTATATTGATTTAAGTGATGGCTGTCGTATTTCCAATTCTGATTATCCTACTAACTATTGCTGGGATGGAAGTCATTTCCTGGGCAATGCACAAGTATCTTTTCCACGGGCCGCTTTGGTTCATTCACAAAACACATCATCAGGAACGCCACGGTTTTTTCGAGCTGAACGATATTTTCAGTTTGCTTTTTGGTTTGGCAGCGGTTGGCTTAATGTGGTTTGATAAAGAAAACCGCAGTTATCCTTTCTGGATTGGCGCTGGTATTAGCGTTTATGGCATTATTTATTTCATCTTCCACGATTGGTTTATCCACAACCGTTTTAAAGCTTTTAAAAGCCGCAATAAGTATTTGTCCGGCATTCGGCGTGCGCACAAAATTCACCATAAATCAACGGAGAAAAACCCTTCGGAAGAGTTTGGGTTGCTGGTGGCAAGTAAAAAGTATTTTAAGAATACGAAGTAATTTCAAAAACACCTGATTCGGGATCGAGCAAAAAATTTTTGATTTGTTCTTCTAAATTAATAAGCGTTGATGCAATATCGGCAGTGGTAAGGTTACCCGTTCTCAACCAAATAACTTTTGGTGGAGATCCATATAAGTTTTGTATAGCTGTAAAATCTTCGTCAAAAGTTAAAATGTGATAACTGTTATTTTTGGCAAAACTCCAGATTGCATAATCAGAACTTCTTTGATTTAAAACGATTTGATTAGCTGGCAATATTGTCCAATGTTTAATTAAATTTTGATACGCCAGGAAATATTTTCATCAGCAACTATCCTAATCTGCTCAGGCAATTCTAACTTTCCTTTCTCTATCTGCTGCATAAGCTAAACAAGCATAAATGTCGTTCTCTTTTAGCTGCGGAAAATCCTCCAAAATCTCTTGAATAGTTAAACCGGAAGCAAGCCAATTTAAAACATCGTAAACACTAATGCGGGTGTTTTTAACAACAGGTTTACCAAATCTGATTTCCGGATTAATTTCGATGAAGTCTTTATAATCAACGATCTTTGTCATAGATCAAATATAAGCAATCAGTTCTTGGCTACAATTAACCTTAATAAAACTTAATTTCCGAAATTTGTGCTTTAGATTAAAATCTCCATGCTCCAACTCCGCGAAAACGTTTCCCTCAAAAATTTTAACACTTTCGGCATTGATGTTTATGCGCGTTACTTTGTTAAAATTGCATACGAAGACGATTTAAAAGAGCTTTTCCTCGACCCAAAATGGCTGCAAATTCCGCGTTTGGTTTTAGGCGGAGGAAGTAATGTGTTGTTTACCAAAGATTTTGAAGGATTAGTAATCCGAATGAATATCCGCGGAATCGAACATCGCATCAATCATGAAGAAGTTTATGTTGAAGCTGGTGCCGGCGAAAACTGGAACGAACTGGTGAACTATTGCGTGGGCCATAATTTCGCCGGGATGGAAAACCTGAGTTTGATCCCGGGTTCTGTGGGCGCTTCCCCGGTACAAAATATTGGCGCTTACGGTGTGGAGCTGAAAGATGTGTTTGATTCGTGCCGCGCTTTTGAAATCTCGACCCAACAAATAAAAACCTTTGTAAAAGAAGCATGTGGTTTTGGCTACCGCGAAAGTGTGTTTAAAGGCGAACTGAAAAACCAATTCATCATCACTTCTGTCAAATTTAAACTTTCGCTTCAACCCAAAGTCAATACAACATACGGTGCCATTAAAGATGAACTGCAAAACCGCGGCATCAGCGATCCAACGATCAGCGATGTTTCTAAAGCGGTTTCGCAAATCCGGGTTTCTAAACTGCCCGATCCTTCTACCATTGGTAACGCGGGCAGCTTTTTTAAAAACCCGATTGTTGGTTTAGCACAATTTATCAGGCTAAAAGAAGTATTTCCTGATGTGGTTAGCTTTCCTGCGGGAGAAAACCAAATAAAATTGGCTGCCGGTTGGTTGATTGAACAATGCGGCTGGAAAGGAAAAGTGGTTGGCCAAACCGGGACTTATAAAAACCAGGCCTTGGTGCTGGTGAACCATGGCGGTGCCAGGGGTGCCGAGATTTTTGCGTTATCGTCGCAAATCATAGACAGCGTGTACAATAAATTTGGCGTTGTGTTGCAAAGAGAAGTCAATGTTTTTTGATTCCATCCTGCTTAACACAAATTTAATATAGTCCCGAATATTTAATATTGATCTAAATACGTCTTCTGCCGAATATGGTTTTAAAGTTGATGCATTAATCCGTAACTACTTTAAATACAAGCAATTATTTATCTAAACCAAACTTTGGCGATACTTCTTTTTACTACAACAATTTAATTTTTATTTAAAATTGGATCAAAAATTTTCACTGTAACCAGTTTTGTTTTCTATACAATCCAAAATCCGGTCTCGAAATTGTATAACTGAAAACACAAATAGTTTTTAAAACCACAGTAAAAATTTGAACAATGACAAAAATAGAATTTAACACCATGGTATTGCGTCAGGCAGGTTCTTTAAGGTCTTATGCCCTTCATTTCACCCATGATGCTGACGATGCAAACGATTTAGTGCAGGATACAATGCTTAAAGCCATTACTTATTACAACAAGTTTAAGGAAGGCACTAATTTAAAAGGTTGGCTGTATACTATCATGAAAAACACCTTCATCAACAACTACCGCCGCTTTGTTAAAATGAGCACATTTGTAACTAAATCCGAAGAAATTTCTTCTGCAAACCTGGTGTTCAGTTCTACTAAAAATCAAGGAGAATCTAAGTTTGTAATGGATGACATCAAACGTTCTTTAGATAAATTGCCTGAAGAATATTATGTACCTTTTACCATGTATTTTGAAGGCCACAAATACCATGAAATTGCCGATCATTTGGCTATCCCGATCGGAACGGTAAAAACCCGCATTCACGTTGCACGCAAATTGTTAAAGAAAAACTTGAAATCGTACGATAACGGTGTTAAAAAACCGGTGTACGCAATGGAAGATTAAATTCAAATCACACTCAACATATATTACAGAAAAAGCCCGATACGTTGGGCTTTTTTCGTTTGTAAGGATTTCTGCTGATGCTTCTTTTATCGGTATTTTTTTGATGCTTCTTTTACCGCATTAATTTCATTGCCTCTTGCGCTGCAACCTGGCCAGAAATTAAAGACGGCGGCACACCCGGACCAGGAACTGTTAACTGGCCGGTAAACAGTAAATTTTTTATCTTTTTAGATTTCATGGCTGGTTTAAAAAAAGCGGTTTGGCTT
This sequence comes from uncultured Mucilaginibacter sp., assembly GCF_937859865.1. Classification (GTDB taxonomy): domain Bacteria; phylum Bacteroidota; class Bacteroidia; order Sphingobacteriales; family Sphingobacteriaceae; genus Mucilaginibacter_A. The sequence continues at coordinate 13,150 of NZ_CALMAT010000010.1, read as the reverse complement.
AAAGTGTTGGCTAAACCATACGCATTGCCTTTAAAAGAATGATAATCGGTAATGAAATCTCGGTGCGCATAACTTCTTTTTAAAATGATGGCATCTTTAATTTGCTGTCCTGTAATTTTTTCAAAACGGTTAACCATTAAATCGAAATAATATTCGCGCGTAGCTTCCTCGTCTTTTAAATTTGGCGCAACTGGCATCAGGAAAAATAAATTTTCGCAACCTTGGGGCGCAACAGAAGCATCCGTTTTTGAAGCACAGGAAACATAAAACAAAGGCTTTTGCGGCCATTTTGGATGGGTATAAATTTCTTCGGCATGTAATTCAAAATCTTCATCAAAAAATAAATTATGATGTTGGATGCCGTCCACTTTTTTGTTCAAACCAATATAAAACAACAAACTGGACGGCGACATGGTCCGGCTGTCCCAATATTTTTGATCATAATTCTGGTCGGCTTTGTCCAATAAAGTTTGGTCAACGTGTTCATAATCTGCACCGGCAATTACAAAATCAGCATTTATAATTCCCTGGTTGGTGATGACGTATTTTACTTTGCCATTTTCCGTTTCAATTTTTAAAACTTCGTGGTTTAGTTTGATTTCCACGCCTTGCTCTGATGCTGTTTTTACCATCGCTTTTACAATTTCGTGCATCCCGCCCATCGGATACCAGGTTCCTAAAGCCAAATCGGCATAATTCATCATGCTGTACATGGCCGGCGTATTTTGCGGCGTGGCCCCCAAAAACAAAACCGGAAATTCGAGCAGTTTGATCAGCTTTGGATTTTTGAAATATTTGCGTACATGCTTGCTCATGCTCGTCAGCATTTGGATGCGGAAACTTGCTGCAATCAACCTAAAATCAATAAATTCGGTGATGGAATGCGAAGGACGAAAAACATATTCGCCCATGCCAACTTTGTATTTGTAAGCGGCCTGCTTTAAAAACTCGCGCAGGTTTGCGCTGCTTCCGGGTTCTTCCTGTTCAAAAAGCTGTTCTAATTGTTGCATGGAAGCCGGGATTTCCATCACATCATCCTTTCCAAAATAAATTTGATAACCGGGATCCAGTCTTTTCAAATCATAAAAATCGGCAACCTTTTTTCCGAACAAAGCAAAGTAGTTTTCGAAAACATCAGGCATCCAATACCAGCTCGGCCCCATATCAAACTTAAAACCTTCGCTTTCCCAAACCCTTGCCCGTCCGCCAGCCTGGTCGTTTTTCTCCAAAATAGTAACGTGGTAACCATTTTTTGCCAAAACTGATGCGGCAGACAATCCGGCAAAACCAGAACCAATCACAATTATATGCCGATCATTTTTCATTGCCAAGAATAAACAGCGTTGTAACAATTTGTTTCAGCGCTGCCGCAAAGAAACAAAAGCAACAGGATATTTGTACATTTAAGTATATGCCTTTAACGCAATGAACCTCTACAACGAAACTTGTTTTGAGTGCAGCAAAATCATCACCAATAAGTACAGTACTTCTTTTAGCAAAGGAATTAAGACGTTTGCCAAGCGCTTTCAATATCCCATTTATGCGGTTTATGGTTTTGTGCGTTATGCAGATGAAATTGTAGATACCTTTCATGGTTTTAACAAAGCACAATTGATCGGAGAATTCAGGACGGTAACTTTTGAAGCGATTGAACGAAAAATCAGCCTAAACCCAGTTTTGCAATCTTTTCAAAAAGTGGTAAACACTTACGGCATTGATTTGCCTTTGATTGATGCCTTTTTAAAATCAATGGAAATGGATTTGGATAAAACCAACTATACCGACGACGGCTACAAAGAATACATTTACGGTTCGGCGGAAGTGGTTGGCTTGATGTGTTTGCGGATTTTTTGTGAAGAAGACGAAACGTTGTACAACCATTTGGTGCCAAAGGCAAGAAGCTTGGGCGCAGCTTTCCAAAAGATCAATTTTTTGCGCGATATCAAATCGGACTTTGAAGAACGCGGCCGTACTTATTTTCCGGCGGTTGATTTTACTAAATTTAATGAACAGGAAAAAAAGCTGATCGAAGCCGACATTAAAAAAGATTTTGACGATGCGCTGGAAGGAATTTTGCAGTTGCCGGTTGGCGCGCAGTTAGGCGTTTATATCGCTTATGTTTATTACCTCGAACTTTTTAAAAAGATCAGGGAAACGCCTGCCGAAGTGATTATGCAAAAACGTATCCGCGTTTCCGACAGGCAGAAAATGTTCTTGTATTTTCAGGCTTACGTGCAGCAAAAATTTAAGGTGATTTCATGAAGCTTTTCAACTTAAATTTCTTCGTGCTGTTTTTGCTTTTCACGGCAAATTCTTTTTCGGTTTACAGTCAGAAAAATGAAGTATTGGAAATTAGAAAAGGCATGTTGCTTGCCATTAAAAGCCCGAAAGCAACAGATTCTTTGTACAAAAATTTGGATGCAATCAACAAAAAAACGCCTTTGGTTTTAGGTTATTTTGGCGCTTTACAGGCATTGAAAGCGAAAGACAGCTGGAACCCGTACAAAAAAGTAAAGCTGCTTGTTGCTTCGCACAAAACGATGGAGCAGGCTGTTAACGCCAGTCCGAACGATATGGAAATCAGGTTTTTGCGCTTTTCGATCCAGTTTTATTTACCGGGTTTTTTAGGCTTGAGCAAGGATATGGCCAGCGATAAAAACATGCTCATCCAGCAGTTAAAACAAAAGCATTATGGTTTGGCCGATAAAGATTATTTAAAGAACATCATTAAATTTATGGTTGATTCTAAACAATGTACGGCGCAGGAGGTTGCTTTTTTACACGAACAATCGGCCGCACTAAAGTGAAATACGCTTACCTGTTAATCAATTTTCTGAGTGTTGTTTTTCCGCTGCTGCTTTCGTTTGATAAACGCGTCCGGTTTTACAAAAGCTGGAAATACATTTGGCCGGGCTTGTTCATCACCGGTTTACTTTTTTTGGTTTGGGATGTTTTTTTTACGGTAAAAGAAGTATGGTCTTTCAACCCAAATTATATTTTGGGCATCAATTTTTTCAGGCTCCCACTGGAGGAAATATTGTTCTTTTTAACCATTCCGTTTTCCTGCATTTTTATTTATGCCTGCCTCAATTATTATGTAAAATGGCAAATCCCAAACCGTGTTATCCGGATTTTAAACAATACGCTCATCCTTGCTTCGGCAGTAATTTTAATTTTTTTTCATGACCGGCTTTACACCTTAATCAACTTCGGAACACTGGTTTTACTGCTTCTTTTACTACAGTATTTTTGGAAAGTGAAATGGCTTAATCGTTTTTATCTGGCTTATTTTGTTTCGTTAATTCCGTTTTATATCGTTAACGGCATCCTCACTTCTGTGCCAATTGTAAGTTATAACAATGCTGAAAATTTAGCAGTGCGGGTTGGAACGATTCCGGTGGAAGACCATTTCTACCTGCTGTCATTATTGCTGATGAACGTTGCTTTTTTCGAATATTTTAAAAAGCGGGATGCTTCTTTTATCACTATAAAATGAGTGAACTTCCGATTTATACAAAAAACCAACTTGCCTTGCGCAACGGGCAAGACAAGCCGGAAATTTGGGTGGCGTACCAAAACATCATTTACGATGTAACCGAAAGTGGCCTGTGGAAAAACGGCAAGCACTACGAGCATTGGGCCGGCCAGGATTTGACCGAAGAACTGGAAGATGCGCCGCACACGTATGCTGTTTTTAGCAGGCTAAAAGTGGTGGGGAATTTAAAGTGATCTTCTTCAGATCAAAGAATAACTTGTGCAAATCTGTAAACCATTTTAATTTTAACCTCCTGATATCACTACTGTTTTTTTGTATGCTAAAAGAAGCATTGTATTTTTATGAGCTTTAATAACTATGAAAACAACAGCACAGGGAATCGTTTATGACAGTTTGGAAGAACAGTACCATCACCTGAACATTTCTACCAGCCTTATTAACCCGTCGTCTGATTTTACTATTTTCAATTTAGCCGATCTTGCTGTGCCATTACCTTTTAGTTTGCCCCCAAGCCGGTTAAATTTTTTTGTTTTTGGCTTTATTAAAAATGCACTCGGACAATATGTAATTGATGAACACACTTTTCCAATGCTGCCCGGCACCATTTATTTCACGAACCCGGGCCATTACCGCTCTTTTGAATATACCAGTATTGATGAAGTCTATCTAATTACCTTTACCGAATCATTCTTAAAAGAAAATGTTCATGCCGATATCTTTGATGAGTTTCCGTTTTTACTGACCGAAACCTTTCCGGCAATGACTGCAACATTAGAAATCTTTGCGCAATTTGAGCGGCTTTACCTACAAATATATCAGGAATACGTATCCCGATCACCCTTTCGCAAAAGGCTGATCGGAACGCTGTTTGTTGCCCTCTTGCTTAAGTACAAGGAATATTTCTGGCTGGATTACAATACCATTTATGAAGGCAACAGGGGATCAGATATTGTCAAACACTTTAAACTGATGATGGAAAAACACTACCGGAACCTGGCCGACGGCACAGCGAAGCAGGTGTTCAGATTGCAAGATTATGCCGAAGCCCAAAACCTGCACCCAAATTACCTGAGTAACGTGATCAAAACTAAAACAGGAAAAGCCATTGGTACCTGGTTGGCAGAAAAAAGCATTGCCGAAGCTAAATCCTTGTTGCAGAACTCGTCCATAGCCGTCAAAGAAATTGCTTATCTCCTGGGATTTACGGATACTGCGCACTTTAGCAACCACTTTAAAAAACATACAAACAGCTCTCCCGCAGCTTACCGGACTGCCCATATCAAAGCCTAACCCTAAGATATTACAACAGCTGCTGTATTATCTACAATAGCAGGGGGTAAAGTAAACATGATCTTTGTACTGTCAATAAGGACAAATACAAAATTAAAAACAACATGAATACATTATCAGAAAAAGTAGTTTTAGTAACCGGTGCTTCCAGGGGTATAGGTGCGGCTATTGCAAAAAGGCTGGCAGAAGCAGGCGCCAAAGTAATTGTTAATTATGCAGGAAGCGTTGAGGCTTCCGAGCAGGTAGTTAATGCCATTAAACAGACCGGAGGCGATGCTATCGCTATTCAGGCCGACGTGAGCAAAGCAGTTGAGGTGGAACGCTTGTTTGACGATGCTATTTCCCATTTCGGCCGTATAGATGTATTGGTGAACAACGCGGGCATTATGATCACCAAACTGCTTAAAGATACTACCGACGAAGATTTTACCCGCCAATTTGATATTAACGTAAGAGGGACTTTCAACACAATGCGCCAAGCTGCTACCAGGCTGGCAGACAAAGGGAGCATTATCAACTTCTCTACTTCCGTAAACCGCATCATGCTGCCTACCTACAGTACGTACGTTGCCACCAAGGCCGCCGTTGAACAATTAACCCGTGTGTTTGCCAAAGAAGTTGGCACCAGGGGCATTAATGTAAACTCCGTATCGCCAGGCCCAACCAACACTGAACTGTTTACCAAAGGCAAGCCGCAGGAAGTGATTGATCGCTCGGCGTCCCTGTCTGCTTTTAATCGTTTGGGAGAGCCGGATGATATTGCCAAAGTTGTAGTTTTTCTGGCAAGTGATGAGGCGAAATGGATCAGCGCGCAAAACATTGGCGCAAATGGCGCAATGGCTTAATTATATATTCTGAAAAAAATATGAATTCATTAAAAAACAAAGTGGCTTTGATCACTGGTTCTGCCCGTGGCTTGGGAAAAGCCGTTGCAGAACGTTATGCTGCATTAGGCGCAAACATTATTATTAATTATTCCCGCGATAAAGCATCTGCTGACGAGGTTGTAAGCAACATTGAAGCAATGGGCGTTAAAGTTGTTGCTATACAGGCCGATATCAGTAAGGTAGCAGAAATTGAACACCTTTTTGAGCAGGGCAGGCAGGCTTTCGGCAAAATTGATATTGTTGTTTGCAATGCAGGAATTGAACTGGTTGATGTACCTGTGGTTGATTTTACAGAAGAGCAGTTTGACAAATTGTTCACGCTAAACACTAAAGGCACTTATTTTACTATGCAGCAGGCGGCCAAAGTAATAGCTGACGGAGGCCGAATCATCAATATTAGTTCAAGTACAACTGCCTTCCCTTTTGAGGGCGTAGCAATATATGGCGGCAGCAAAACTGCCCCAAAATATTTAGTCGAGGTATTGGCCAAAGAAATCGGCCGGGAGGTAACAGTAAATTCAATTATCCCTTATGCCGTTGACAATGCCGGTATTTTTACCAATCAGGACGAGCCTTCCCGAAAATGGCTGATAGAAGCCAACCCAATGAAACGGCTGGCTGAAGTAGAAGATGTGGCCAACGTAGCCGAGTTCTTTGCGAGTGAATTGTCTTCCTTTGTCAATGGCCAACACCTGTTGGTTAACGGTGGTGCCAGCCATTGATGCATAGTTGACATCCGGCTATGCCTTTGATTGCTTAGTGCTTATTAACTTAAAGCTTGTTTAAATTTATATCAGAACAATTTATAATGCTTCTTTTATCACCTAAAAACTGGTAAGCCTTTGGTTTTAAATTTTATTTAAATGGATGCAAAGACCAATTTTTATAGGGTAAAAGAAGCATTGCATCAATTCTAAATATACCGAAGGATTTGATATAAACTTTAAACAGGCTCAATTTTCAACTTTTATATGTTAACCCAACAGCTAACAGTAGCGGATATTTTAAGCTGTCCGCTACTGTTTATTTAATTACAGCTCAATTATACTATTTATGAATTTTAAGAATAACACAATCCTGATTACCGGCGGTGCCGGAGGCATCGGGCTTGCACTTGCCCTGCGTTTATACAAGTCCGGAAACGAAATTATTGTTTGTGGCCGCAGGTTGGATGCGCTGCAAGCAGCACAGGCGCAAATGCCGGGCTTGCATGTTTACCAGTGCGACCTGGCCAGTACTTCAGAACGCATAGCACTTGCAGTTTGGGCAACAGAGAAATTTCCGAAGCTCAATGTACTGGTGAACAATGCAGGCATTCAAAATTTTGTTCAACTGGACAAGGCCGACAATAGTTCTGAAGGTTGGGCGAAACAGCGTGAAGAAATTACGATCAATTTTGAAGCACCTGTACATCTGACCACTCTGCTTTTGCCTCATTTAAAGGATCAGGATGAAGCGGCTATCATCAATGTAACTTCGGGGCTGGCATTTGTTCCTTATACAGCCGTTCCTGTTTACTGCGCTACCAAAGCAGCACTGCATTCCTTTACATTATCACTTCGCCACCAGCTAAGGGCAACAGGCGTTAAAGTCCTGGAAATTGTGCCACCCGCTGTGAATACAGATTTAGGAGGGCCGAGCTTGCACACTTATGGGGTTCCGGTCAATGATTTTGCAAACGCAGTGGTTGACCGGCTGGCGGCAGGTGAGCAAGAAGTCGGTTTTGGCGGATCAGAAGAGATGCGCAAATTTGGCCAACCAGAAATCGAAGCCCGTTTCAAAATGCTTAACGGCCGTTAATTGACAAGCAGATTACGGCTTCTTTCTTAGCCCGGAAATTGATACGTCCGATCTATGCAATGCTTCTTTTATCACCCTAAAACCTTGCCATGTGCCAAGCTTTTTTACGATAGCAGCAACGGTTACAACACAAAATTTATGGGGATAAAAGAAGCATCTAACTAAATTTGTACCATGTAGGTTTAGATTTGAAAACTGCTAAGCTGCACAAATTCTTCTACCCTGGCCGCAATTTCTTTCTGCGTTAAGTTTTTCAGTTTTTCTGTTCCGAATTTCTCTACGCAAAAAGAAGCTAAGGCTGAACCAAAGATGACGGCGTTTTTCATATTTGAAAAATTAACGGTTCCAACTTTAGCGAGATAACCAATAAAACCGCCGGCAAAAGTATCGCCTGCACCCGTCGGGTCAAAAACATTGGCCAAAGGCAAAGCCGGTGCCGAAAAGATTTTGTCCTCGCCAAACAGCAAAGCACCGTGCTCTCCTTTTTTGATGATCAAATATTTCGGGCCCATTTGCAAAATTTTAGATGCTGCTTTTACCAGTGAAAATTCGCCGGAAAGTTGCCGCGCTTCGGCATCGTTAATGGTTAAAACATCAACAGATTTTAAGGTAGCCAACAAATCATCCAAAGCAATATCCATCCAAAAATTCATGGTATCAAGCACGATTAATTTGGGGCGGGTTTTTAAGCGATCGATAGCAGTTTGTTGAGTTGTCGGAGTAAGGTTTGCCAATAAAAGATATTCACAATCCTGATAAGCAGCAGGTATAATCGGATCAAAATCTTCTAACACATTTAGTCCTGTTTCCAGTGTGTCGCGATTATTCATATCATTATGATATTTACCAGACCAGAAAAAATTCTTTCGATCTTCAGCAATCTGCAATCCTTCAATATCAATGTTATGCTCTTTCCATAACGTTAGTTCTGACTTTGGAAAATCCCCTCCAATAATTCCAACTACTTTTACTTTATTAAAAAAATATGAAGCCGCCAAACATGCAAAAGGCGCAGCACCACCAACTACTTTTTCTACTTTACCAAAAGGTGTTTCTATATTATCTAAAGCGATAGATCCAATAACAACTAAGCTCATCAAAAAAATATTTTTAAATTATCGCACAAATATTGTGATTATAAACCGGAAATTATACTTTTGCACCACTCTAACAAACCACAACACTCCCGAATAGCTCAGCTGGTTAGAGCATCTGACTGTTAATCAGAGGGTCGCTGGTTCGAGCCCAGCTTCGGGAGCTTGAAAATCAAGCAATTAGCCTCATCTTTTAAGGTGAGGCTTTTTTATGTGCACAAAACTTGCACAAAAACCACAAAGACTTTTAGATTTTACGTAAATATCAATTTCAGCGTCTATCAAGCATGTATTAAAAACAACCGGGTATTTTCGGTAGAGAATTTAGGTTGCCTTAAATCTTCAACTTCTGATATTTTTTATTTTTCGATGAGGTAGATAATTTTGTTTAATGTTTGTTGCTATGTATCATTTGAAAGAGTTTCTAATTCGCTTACAAACAATCGAACTGCGGCTAACGACACACCAGTTGTATAATGAGAAAGCGCGTACCGCTAAGGATAATGAAGCGGAAGCGTATGACCTGAAGCACGAGTCAGGGCATTACGACGCCTTCCCGTTTAAAAGCGAGTTGAGGGTATTAAAAGATTTGGCAGTAATCGATCTCATTACGTTGCCGAAAGATATAACGGCTTTAACCATGCAGCAAGTTGATAAATTACAGCAGCGGTTCAAGAGCTTTTGGATAAACTATCAGAACAACTACCAAAACAGTCAGATTTATCCGGTAAGTTATCTGGATGATATCAAGCTAAACGATTTGTTTATTACCCATAACATCAAACCGGGACCAAATAAAACTCTTGTCGATGGGTTATTTGTCGATGACCTCGCGGAATCCGTCAAACTTCGTGAGATGTTTCTGCAAGAGATGCTTTTAGAAGTAAAAGCCATTTTAAATAAGCCTGAGGGATTATTAAATTTTAAGGAAAATGAACCTTTTAAAAATGAAAATAAAGGATCTGAACTGTTAGAGCAAGAACTATCTTCCAACGTAAATATTGTTAAATTTCCCATTTTCACAGGTAACACGTTAGATACCTTTATTCAAATCGTAAAAAACTATTTCTCTTTAGAAGATCAGGCTTTTTTATTTCCACTTCTGCATGATAATTTAAAACTGGAACGTTCATTGGTATTTAAAGGTAATGGTAACCAGCTTGCTGATGCCTTTAAACAATTATATGAGGCAAACTTTATTGTTGGATGCGCAAAGACCGATTTAGAAGAATGGATTTCAATCAATTTTGAGTACGTCTACCGGAACCAGCGAAAAACACTGCCTGTTAATTATCTTAATTCGATTATTTCTTCCAATACAAAGCCTTGCCAGTCGCCGATTTTGGACATTAAAAAGCAGCATGATGGCACTTTTGTTATTGTTCCAGCATTAAGAGGTAAAAAAAAACAATAAATAAAGGTAGGTTAAGAGTAGGCTACAGGTTTCCCCCCTTGTAACCCTGCAAAACAAGCCACTACCATTGCAGCATAAACAATTAATGCACAATGGAAACACTCACCTTTGAACAGCTGCCCCAGGCAGTCACCAAGCTCCACGAAAAACTAAACAGTATTGAACAGTTACTGCTGGGCAGGCATGAACAGGCACCCCAGCTGGACGAACTGCTATCGGTTTCTCAGGCCGCCAAGTTCCTGAACCTGTCCGTCCCTACCCTTTATAGCAAAGTAAGTAGGAAGGAAATCCCGGTCAACAAGCAGGGCAAGCGGCTTTACTTTTATAAAGCCGAGCTTGCCCAATGGATCAAGGCCGGAAGAAAGAAAACGGCAGCAGAATTGCAGCAGGAAGCTACCGATTTCCTGGCTGAAAGAAAAAGAAAACCCTCTTCTTTTTAATACTGCTGCCATGTCTGAAAGCAATATTTCTTCAGTAAACAACCCTGAACAGTACATCCGTATCGGCACCAGTTATTACAAGACAGTAAAGAAACCTCTTTCATCTGGCGATGTAATGACGATGCTACTGCCCTGGTCATCAGAGTGCATCAAGCAGGACCATGGGAAATCCTTTTTGTCAGAGATACCGAAGTATGACGGCTTCTGCTTCGTACCCAACCATTTAAACTATCAGCGGATCGTTAGTGGCTTCTATAACCGGTATTACCCTTTTTTGCACGGGCCAAAAGAAGGCAGGCCAGAGAAAACGCTTGCTTATCTGGAGCACATCTTCGGCGACCAGCTGGAATATGGTTTGGACTACCTGAAGATCCTGGTCGAAATGCCCACGCAGGTATTGCCTATCCTTTGCCTGGTCAGCTCAGAACGGAACACCGGTAAAACAACATTTCTGAATCTGCTGAAAGCCATTTTCGGGGATAACATGACGATCAATACCAACGAAGATTTCCGATCCAACTTCAATGCGGAATGGGCACATAAAGTGATTATTGGTGGACGAAACTTTTCTGGAACGTAAGGAAGATTCCGAGCGGCTCAAAAACCTGAGTACGGCCAGCTTTTACAAAGCGGAAGCCAAAGGCCAGGACAGGCAGGAAATCGAGTTTTTCGGAAAGTTCATTTTGTGCAGCAATAACGAGGACAACTTCGTATTGGTCGATCCGGGCGAAACGCGGTATTGGATACGTAAAGTACCGGTTTTAGCGAAAGACAACCAGAACCTGCTATCAGAGCTAAAAAAGGAAATTCCTTTCCTGATCCACTACCTGCAAAACCGGAAGCTTTCTACCCACAGGCAAAGCAGGATGTGGTTTACTGCTGCGCAGATCGCAACGCCCGCTTTGAAGAAGGTAATCCGCCAAAACCGGAACAAGCTGGAAACGGAAATTGCAGGGTTGCTACTGACAATTTGTGATGAAAAGGAACTTTCCGAAATCAGGTTTTGTGTAGGTGACGTGCAGGACTGGCTCAACCGGAAAGGATTTCGTAACCATGATTCTGCTGCGATCCGGCGGGTACTCCAAAACGTGTGGAACCTGAAGCCTTCTGACAATTCCAACGCCTATACGCAGTACCGGCTAGCAGGAGACGGCAGCATATACGAGGCCAGCGGGAAAGGCAGGTTTTATACGATGGATGAAAAAACGGTTCTGAAACTGAACGATTCCTGATGATTTTGATGACAGCATACTTATTCTTTTAATAATCAAAAAGATACAGTCATCAAAAGTTCATCAAACCCTCATCAAACAAGAACTACTGATGAAAGGAAAAAGACCTGTTTTTATTTTGATGACAGCTTTGATGAAGGAATAATGCTAGGTAAGTAACTGTAATAAAAGCAATTAACGGGCTTTTCATCAAATCATCAAAAAAACGCGCCGTTTGTACCCACCGGCTTTTTCAGGTAACAAGTACTGTTCCCGAGCTTAGAATAATCGCCGGGAAACAAGAATCAAAAAACATTCAACAATTAACCAAATGAACATTCAGCAGATCAACAATAACTTACAGATTAAAGATTTTTTAGAAAAGTCAGGGATTAGCCCGGCACACGGGCGAGGAAACCATTACTGGTACATCTCTCCTATCCGGGAAACGGAAAGCACACCTTCATTTAAAGTAGATACCGTAAGGAACAGGTGGTATGACTTCGGTGCAGGCGAAGGCGGTAAACTGTTCGACCTCGCCAGAAGGCTTTACGGGAGTAATGACATTAGCGAAGTGATCAAAAAGGTAACCGATCTATTTTTGCTTTCATCAGCAAATAACGGTTATAGCATAACTGGTACCAGTAAGCAGCAACAGGATTTCTCTCGTAAGCAGGATATAAGAAACGATAGTGGCAATTTTAGTAACGCCAGTAACCGAAACAGGCTAAACAGCAATAAGGAGAAAATAGAATCTTTAGCCGAAAGCCCACGAATTATCATTGAAGCGGCCAGACTCTGGGCGTAAGTCATGCACCAATCCGATATCTAAACCATCGTGGTATTAGTAAACAAACGGCAAGTGCTTATTGCAGGGAGGTGGGTTTCAGCATTGCAGGTAAGGGTTATTCGGCAGTCGGTTTTGAAAACAGGTCAGGAGGATACGAATTGCGCAATGGCTGGTTTAAAGGTTCCTCCTCTCCTAAAGACATTACTTTTATTGCGGGCGGCTCCAATGCTGTTTGCCTCGTGGAGGGCTTTATGGACTTTTTGTCACTATTGGAACTACGGGAACAGGTGCACCTGAATGCAAATTTTCTCATCCTGAATTCTGTTGCCTTGCTTGGCAAAAGCCTGGAAATTTTGAAAGCTCACAGAGATGTTTTTCTTTTTTTAGACCACGACAAAGCGGGAAAAGAAACTGCCGAAAAACTTATAGCAGCAGGTATCAACGGAATTGATTCTTCCGGTTTTTACCAGGGGTTCAAGGACGTAAACGAGTACTTGATTAGCCAGCAATTACAATCAGAGAAAAGGTCTTTCATGCGAAGGTAGGATAACGGAATTACAAGAAAGAACAAGGCCAGTAATGGTTTTTCCGGGAAAACAACAGGCAATTTCAGGACGTGAAAGCGAAGCCAAACAAGATGGGCAGATATAGCGATCCGGTCTGCGACGTGTAAGGAGCGAGTTAATGTTTTTGCTACACAAAAACCCGGGTTACCTCCTTCTGGGAGG